>JAIFLB010000029.1 GCA_020049245.1 Betaproteobacteria bacterium
GGTCCAGCGTCAGGTAGCCAACCGGGGCAAAGTCGTAAAGGTCGCTATAGCGATCGCGCGCTTGTTCAATGAGTTGGCGTGATTCGCGCAGCTCCCTATTCTGCATTTCAAGCTCAACATGATGTGCGCCAAGATCGACTTTTAGCCGCTCGGCCGGGCAGGTTTTGAATTCGGACAGCGGCGCGCAGGGCAAGCTTTCAAGCCGCGCAAGCAGATCGGCCTTGCTCAGTTTTGTGAATGTCATCGAACTTGCGGTTGAGAAAAGGGCTTTATTGATCGAAGAATAGCCGCTCTCTGGCATGGCGTCATTGGTGTGCTGAATTGGATTTAAGTGAAAATGACAAACAAGGCTGAACTTTCTTTGCAAAAGGCATCGTCTTGACCGATAAACAAAATAGCGCTGCGGGCGATGATCTGAACCTGAAGTGATATGAACAAGCAACCAAACAGAATGGGGAAAACTTGATGGCCAGCAAAAAAGGCGTTTCGCCAGACAAAAGGGTCACGTCAGAGCGCCGGGCGGCGGAGCATGAAACCGAGTTGGATGCGCCCGCCGAGACGCAACAAGCGAAGGCAACAGAAGCAGTGGTAGAGATGCCAACGTATTCCATCGTCGGTATAGGCGCATCCGCTGGCGGGTTGGAGGCGTTCGAGCATTTTTTTCGCGCGGTGCCGGCCGATAGCGGCCTGGCGTTTGTACTGGTGCCGCATCTCGACCCCAGCCACGCCAGCATCCTGTCCGAAATTCTGCAGCGCTGTAGCGCTATTCCGGTGCAGGAAGCGAAAGACCAGATGCCGGTATTGCTGAATCATGCTTACATCATTCCGCCCAACCGCGATATGTCGATTTTTCATGGCGTGCTGCAGCTATCGGTGCCGGAGACGCCACACGCACAGCGTATGCCGATCGACTCTTTTTTGCGTTCACTGGCGGAGGATCAGGGCGAGAAAGCCATCGGCGTCATTCTCTCCGGAACCGGCAGCGACGGCACGCTGGGGCTGCGCGCGATACTCGGCGCAGGCGGTATTTCTTTGGTGCAGGAGCCGGACAGCGCGCGTTATGACGGCATGCCCAGCAGCGCGATCAGGTCTGGTTATGCCAGCCATGTGATGTCGCCGGACAAGATGTACGCGGCGATAAGAGATGGCGCGCGCAGCCTGTTTCGGCGGCAGGACGATGCGGCAGGCACGGCTGTCGTGGAACATGACGGTATCAATCGCATTTTGTTGTTGCTGCGCTCCGCGACCGGTCACGATTTTTCGCAGTACAAGAAAAGCACCATCAATCGGCGTATCGAGCGGCGCATGGTGCAGCACAACCTGGACAATCCCGATATCTATGCGCGCTACCTAAGGGAACATCCGGCCGAAATCCGCATTCTGTTCAAGGAGTTGCTGATCAATGTGACCAGCTTTTTCCGTGACCCGGAAGCGTTTGCCGTCCTCAAGAGCGAGCTTCTGCCCGAATTATTGGCGAACAAGCCGGATGGCTACACTTTTCGCGTCTGGGTGGCCGGTTGCGCTACCGGCGAAGAGGCTTATTCCATCGCCATTCTGCTGCGCGAGTATCTGGATGAAACGCGGGAGTCGCGGCAGACCGAGTTCAATTTTCAGATTTACAGCACCGATCTGGACGATGAGGCGATTGCGGTTGCCCGTGCTGGTGTTTATCCGCTGAATATTTCGCAGGATCTGACGCCGGAGCGCTTGCGCCATTTCTTCATCAAGGAGGGGGCCGGCTATCGGGTGAAGAAGGATATTCGCGAGATGGTGGTGTTCGCTGTGCAGAACGTCATCAAAGATCCGCCGTTTACCCGCCTGGATCTGCTCAGCTGCCGCAACTTGATGATTTACCTGGAAGCCGAACTGCAAAATCGTTTGTTGCCGATTCTGCATTACGCCCTGAAACCGGGCGGCGTACTGTTCTTGTCACCCTCGGAAAGTATTGGCAACCATTCGGCGCTGTTCTCCGTACTGAACCGCAAATGGAAGCTCTACCGCGCTACCCCCTCGGTGACCTTTGCACGCAGCGCACCCGCCGCCGCCTTGGCTTGGAGTAATGGCGCAATAGGCAATGTCGCGCCAGGGGTTCTGAAAAAAAACATTGCGACCAATTTCGCCGAACTCACCCGGCGCGTGTTGCTGCAGTCCTACGCCCCCGCTTCGGTAGTGGCCGACCGCAACGGCAGTATTCTGTTCATCCACGGCGAGACCGGTAAATATCTGCGCCCGGCGCCCGGCCAGGCCAGCCTGAATCTGGTCGACATGGCGCGCGAGGGGCTGCAACTGGAGCTGCGCTCCGCGCTGCTGCAGGCGACCACCCAGAACACGCCGACGCTGAATCGAGAAATCTCGGTAAAGACCAACGGCAGTTTCCAGAACATCTATCTGAGTGTGCGTTCATTGCCCGACCCGGATGCCGGTCAGGGGCTGTTGCTGGTGAGTTTCCAGGATGTGCCGGCGCACTTGGCGGCCGAAAAGAAAGCCCACCCCAAACGCTCTACGGGCGCAGTCGAGACGCACCGGATCGATGAACTGCAACATGAATTGAGTTACACCAAAGAAAATCTGCATGCCACCATCGAAGAACAACAAGCATCCAACGAGGAGCTCAAGTCGGCCAACGAGGAGTTGCAATCGACCAACGAGGAACTACAGTCGACGAATGAGGAAATGGAAACCTCGAAGGAAGAGTTGCAGTCGTTGAACGAGGAGTTGGTGACCGTCAACAGCGAACTGCAAGCCAAGATCGAACTGCTCGCCGATATGCAGAACGACATGAAAAACCTGCTCGATAACGTCAATGTCGGCACCATTTTCCTTGACCATAATCTTGCTATCCGTCGCTATACGCGTGAAGCGGCAAATGTTTATCGTTTGGTCTCCACCGATGTCGGACGCCTGCTGGCTGACATCAAAGCCGATCTGCTGGGAGACGACCTGCTACCCGACGTCCACGCCGTGATGAATACCTTGCAACCTGTCGAACGCGAGATTCAAACCGTCACCGGGCTTTGGTTTTTGCTGCGCATCCAGCCTTATCGCACCTTGGATAATTTAATCGACGGGGTCGTGTTGACCTTCGCCGATATCAGCAAACGGGTCGCCGCCGAGAACGAGATGCGCGCGCAGCGCGAATTTGCCGAGGCCATCATCGACACCCTGCGCGAACCTCTGCTGGTGCTGAATGAAGCGGCGAAAGTGATTTCTGTCGGCCGCGCTTTTTGTCGAACATTTCAGGTCGAGCCAACAGCCGTCATCGGGCGGACGCTGTTCGAGCTGGGTAATGGGCAATGGAATATTCCAGCCTTGCATGAGTTGCTGGAAAACACCCTGCGGCAGGGCGAATCTTTCGATGATTTTCTCGTCGAGCACGACTTTCCGCGTATGGGCCAGCGCAAAATGTTGCTCAACGCACGCCGTATTGACGGCCCCCCCGGCGCCGCGCCACTGGTCTTGTTGGCGATGGAGGCGGCAAGGGAATAAACCCGAACGCCCGCTTGCCCGCTGCGCCCGCCTTGAAAAACCGGGTGCATAGCCGCATCCGACTGGCGGCTGTCGACTGGACGGCTATCCATTTGCAAGCCCGAAAGGCAGCCGCTAATTCATGTAATTTTTCATTGATGAACTAAAGAGATCAGCCGCCGAGCCGATAAAAAGTGGGTAGCAGAATGTGCGTCCCTACAATATGACGCGGGTAATTGTTTAAAAATGGAGTAAAGCATGCAGATTTCATCTGAAGTGACGAATGGCAAAGCAACTTTGAAACTGAACGGACGATTCGACTTTCACTCGCATCGTGATTTCCGTACCGCCTATGAAGAAATTATTGAAACAGCCGGGGTGCGAGAAGTCATCATCAACTTCAGTAATGTCGATTATCTCGACAGTTCGGCGCTAGGCATGTTGTTGCTGTTGCGCGAAAAAGCCGAGGCGGCGGGCAAATCGGTTTCTCTGACCGGTTTGCAAGGGATGGTCAAACAGGTGCTTGAAATTGCCAACTTCGGCAAGTTGTTCTCGGTAAATGGTTGATTTAAATAACTTGTCTGGAAGCTTGGCGGCTGATTCAAAGCCGCCTTTCAGCATGAAAATTCTGATTGCCGACGATACCCCGATCAACGTCAAGCAATTGGAGGTGATGACGGTCAAGCTGGGTCATCGTCCCGTCGTCGCTTTTGATGGCGCTAGCGCGGTCGCCGCTTTTCAGACCGAAAAGCCTGATCTGGTGTTCATGGACATCATGATGCCGGGGATGGACGGCATTACGGCGGTGCAACAAATTCGCGCGCTGCCCACCGATAGATGGACGCCGATCATCTTTTATTCAGCGCTGGATCGGATGCAGGACATCGTCAGCGGGCTGGAAGCCGGCGGCGACGATTATCTTGCCAAGCCCGCTTCGACCCAGTTGCTGAAAGCCAAAATCAACAGCTATGCGCGTCAGATTGCGCTGCAATCGAAGATGCACCTCTATGCCGAGGAATTGGCGCGTTGGCGCGAGGACGCCGAAGAACAGACGCGACTGGGCGCGCACGTGATGTCTCGCTTGACCGATGCCGCCGGGCTGCGCGATCAGATGGTGCGCAGCTTCAATCTGCCGGCGGAAACCTTCAGTGGCGATCTGCTCTGCGCGGCACGCGCGCCGGGCGATGTGTTGAATCTGTTGCTGGCCGACGCCGCCGGGCATGGCTTGGCCGCCGCGCTGTCGGCGATGCCGCTGACCCAGGCTTTTTACAGCATGACGGCAAAAGGCTTTCCGCTGACTTCGATCGCGGAGGAGTTGAATCGAAAGCTGAAGGCGATTCTCCCCGCCGACCGCTTTGTCGCGGCGACACTGGCTGCGGTGGATGTGCGGAATCAGACGGTGGAGGTTTGGAACGGCGGTAATCCGGATGCCTTGTTTGTCAATTCCAAGGGCGATGTGGTGATGCGCTGGTCTTCGCGTCACCCGCCCCTCGGCATCCTGCCGGCGGTGCTGTTTTCGGGGGTGACTGAAACCGTTGTTTTTCAGGAGCCGGGTGATCTGGTGATGAGCTCGGATGGCCTCACCGAGGCTGAAAATCGGGCTGGCGAATGGTTGGGCATTGACGGCGTCATCAAGCTGTTGTCGACTCTGGATAACAGCGAGGCTCGCTTCCAGCACTTGCAAGATGGGGTTACCGCGCATTTGCAGGGGCTGCCTGGTCGGGATGATATTTCCTGCCTGATGGCGACTGTACCGATCAACCGGCGCCGGCAATTCCGTTTCGCTGCGCCGCAGATGATCAATCAAAGCCAGTTTGCGGAGTGGCGTCTTGATGTCAGCTACAACGCGCAGGAATTGCGCTATATCGATGTGGTACCGGCGGTGTTGGGGCTGGTGACGCAGGTGCATGCGTTGAGAGAACATCAGGGCGCGTTGTTTCTGGTGCTGTCTGAACTGTTCAACAATTCACTTGATCACGGCTTGCTCGGGCTGGATTCGATGACCAAAACCTGGATCGGCGGCTTTGAAATCTATATGCAGCAGCGCGCCGATCGACTCGCCAAACTCGATCACGGACGCGTCGAACTTTCATTTTTGCTGCATCAGGATGAATCGCGCGCGGTGCTCGATATCACCTTGAGCGACAGCGGCCCGGGCTTCGATTATCAGAACCGTCTGCAAGACTCGACCTGCCTGAGCGAATCCAATGAGCAGACTTTTGGGCGCGGCATCGCCCTGGTCAAAAGTCTGTGCGATCAGATCGTCTACTCGGGTATCGGCAACAAGGTCTGGTGCCGGTATGTGGTTTCCGATCTGGTGCAGGACAAGTAACAGGATTTCAATAAATTGTGTTTAACCGGGGTTTTCAGCGCCGGTTTGTTCACGCCTCTGCGGCCGCCGTCACTTGATTGCGGCCGCTGTGTTTTGACGCATACAAAGCTACGTCGGCTGCTTTGATCAGTGCTTCGGCCTCCATCAAGCCAGGTAACTGGGTGACGCCGGCGGAAAAGGTGTTGTGGAAAATGGCGTTGCCGGCATGTTGTTCGATGGCGGCGAAGCTTACGCGCAGGCCGTTGATGACGTTGACGGCGATTTCGATCGGCGTGTCCGGCAGTGCTAACGCGAATTCCTCGCCACCATAGCGGCCAATCACATCGGCTCCGCGCAGGCGTTGCTTGAGCAGACGCGACAAGTTCTTGATGACGCGGTCACCGGCGGGATGGCCGTAAGTGTCGTTGACGTTCTTGAAGTGGTCGATGTCGATGATGGCGACCGACAAGCGCTTGTTCTGACGCTTGGCGCGAGACACTTCCGCCCGCAGGCGTTCCTTGTAACTGGTGTGATTGAGCAGGCCGGTGAGACTGTCGCGCACCATCAACGCGCGTAACGCGCGGTAGCGAATCACCCGACTGCGCACCGCTGAAATCAGATGCTCGGGTTCGATCGGCTTGTGCAGAAACTCGTCGCCGCCCAGGCTCATCGCTTCACGCTGGCGTCCGACATCGCTCTCGGCGGAGAGAAACACGATCGGGATGGACAAATAGGCGTCTTGCTGGCGAATGACTTTGGCGATTTCTTCGCCACTGGCGCCGGGCATGTTCATGTCCAGCAGGATCAGTTCAGGCGGATGTTCGTGTATCGCCTCCAGACTCTTGAGCGGGTCGGTGACAACCTGGCAAACGAATCCGGCTTCGTTCAGGTGGGCGGCGTAAAAAGCCGCCAGCGCGGCGGAGTCTTCGATGATCAGCACTTTGCCGGCCTCGGCCTGCGGTGGCGCGGTGAGTCTGTCCAGCGTGTCGAGCAGGCTGGAGGTGTCGAGCGGCCGGGTGAAATACGCCTTGCAACCAATACGCAAGGCTGCCAACCGAGCTTCGATGTGGGTTTGGTCGGACATGCAGGCGATGGGAATGCGCTCTGCAAGCGCGCGTATTTCGTCCTTGTGCCCTGATATTTCATCGCAGACCTGGGCGCAATCGATAAGGATGCCGGTCGGCGCGCTTTCGGCACAGGCCTGGATCAGCCAGGCGATGCTGTCGAACAGATTGGCCTGGTAGCCGTAATAACTGAGCTGACGTGCGGCCTCTTGCATGTCCGGGCTTTGCGCCGGCCACAGATAAAGCAGTTTGAGGCTGTCGTCAGCGGTTTTGAGGTGAGTTTGCAGCATGGTAAATCCAGGTTGTTCTATATCGAAAGATATACCCGTATCGACCCCATGGATGCAAACTTGAGGCGGATAAGCTTGGATTATTTCTGCGTGGGCGGAGGTTTCTTCGCCGCCAAGCGGCGGAAATTCAACCTTGGCGCCGTGGTTGAAGTCTTTGTAGGTGCGAATTTATTCGCACGGCCAAACGCTTGCAGGCGAATAAATTCGCACCAAACGTTTCTTCGCCGCCAAGCGGCGGCAATTTATTCGGTATTCGAGTTGTTCAGGCGTTCCAGCATTTCCTGAATTCGCTCGGGTCGCCCGGCGCGCAGCAGTTTTCTGACCTGTGGCGCAAGCTCGCCAACATGACTGCGCATGACTTGCTGCTTGACCGACAGGATATGCGCTGGATGCATCGAAAAGGTCGTCAGCCCCATGCCCAGCAATAATCGGGTGAGGCGGGGGTCGCCGGCCATTTCGCCGCATATCGAAACCGGTTTGCCCATTTTCTGGCCCACTCTCAGGGTATGGTCGATCAGCCCGAGAACGGCTGGGTGGAGCGGGTCGTAGAGATGCGCTACGGCATCGTCGGTGCGGTCGATGGCGAGGGTGTATTGGATCAGGTCGTTGGTGCCGATGGAGAGGAAGTCGAGCTTGCGCGCAAACCATTCGGCGGCGAGCGCGGCGGCGGGGACTTCGATCATGCCGCCGATTTCGATCTCCGCGTCGAACGGGATGTTTTCGATGCGCAAGCTGCCGCGCGCGGTGGCGATCAAAGTCAGCGCCTGGTCGAGTTCGCTCAAGCTGGCCAGCATCGGCAGCAGGATTTTGATCTTGCCGTAATGGCTGGCGCGGTAGAGCGCGCGAATCTGGGTGATGAAGATCTGCGGTTCTGCCAGGCAAAGGCGAATCGCGCGCAAGCCGAGGGCGGGGTTGACGCTGGTGTCGGCCATCCAGCGCACCGATTTGTCGGCGCCGACATCCAGCGTGCGGATGATGACCGGGCGTCCGCGCATGCCTTCGGCGACGGCGCGATAGGCTTCGAACTGCTCTTCTTCGCCAGGCAGGTCGTCGCGGTTCAAAAACAGGAATTCACTTCGGAACAGGCCGATGCCGTCGACGTTTTCGCCCAGCGCCTGGGGTACATCCGATGGCAGATCGATGTTTCCTTGCAACGATATATGCGCCCCGTCGAGGGTGATCGATGGACTGGTCTTCAGGCGGCGCAGCTTTTTCTGTTCGAGCAACCACTGGTTCTGACGCAGCCGGTATTCATCCAGAATGGCGTTGTCCGGGGCGACGATGACGATGCCGGCAACCCCGTCGACGATCAGCCAGTCGTTTTCGCGGATCAGCGAGCGCGCGTTATGCAGCGCCATGACCGAGGGTAGATTCAGGCTGCGCGCGAGAATTGCGGTGTGTGAGGTGGCGCCGCCCAGGTCGGTAATGAAGCCGGCAAAGGTGTGCCGCTTGAACAGCACCATGTCGCTCGGCGAGAGGTCGTGCGCGATAAGGATGCTTTCGCCTTCGGCGACGCTCTTCAGCGGCGCATGTCCGGGATGGCCCATCAGCGATTTGAGCACTTTGTCGGCGACCTGGCGGACGTCGTGGCGGCGCTCGCGCAGGTACTCGTCTTCGATCGATTCGAATTGCGCGATCAGCGCTTCGGTCTGTTGCGCCAGCGCCCATTCGGCGTTGCAGGCTTCTTCGCGGATGCGTTTTTTGGGCGCTTGCGAGAGCATGGAATCGGACAGGATCAGGGCATGAACTTCGATGAACGCCGATAACTCGGTCGGCGCGCCGCCCGGAATATGCGTCTGCAGGGCGAGCAGTTCGGCATGTACGCTTTCGACGGCGGCGGTGAAACGCGCAATCTCGGATTCGATATGTTCAGGTCGTAAAACGTAGTGCGGCGCTTCCAGTCGCGCATGCGAATAAAGCTGCGCCCGGCCGATGGCATAGCCGCCGGAAACACCGATGCCATGCAGCGCCAAGGTCATTCGCCTTCTCCGAATTTGTCTTCGATCAGGGCGATCAGGGCGTTCATCGCCGCTGCTTCGTCGACGCCGATGGTTTCGATTTTGATCTGTGTGCCGCGCGCCGCCGCCAGCATCATCACGCCCATGATGCTTTTGCCGTTGATGCGACGGTTGTTGCGGGAAAGCCAGACCTCGGCTTCGAAGCGTGTCGCGGTTTGCGTCAGCTTGGCCGAGGCGCGCGCGTGCAACCCGAGTTTGTTGGTGATTTTGATTTCGTGTTCAAGCATAGCTGCAAGAGGTTTCGGAATGGATGTTGAAAATGCCGGCCTGGCCGCCGGAAACCGCTTTCGCGATCAGCGTTTGCATGCCTTGATTACGATAGGTCAGCGCTTTCAGCAACATCGGTAAGTTGACGCCGCCAACCGCTTCAATGTGCTCGGCGGCGATGACTTTGCAGACGGTATTGCACGGCGTTGCACCATAAACATCGGTCAGAATCAGCACGCCTTCGCCTTGATCGAGTTCGGCCAGTTTTTTGTGCGCGCTCTCCAGCATGTCGGCGGGGCCGTCGCAGGCCGAGAGGTCAAGGTTTTCGAGCAGTTGCGGGCGTTCGCCCAGCACGTGCGTCGCACACTGGATAAGGCTGTCGCCGAGATTGCCGTGAGCGACGATGAGGAGGGCGATCATGGTTGCGTTTTCAAGGGTGAATTCTGAAAGGGGGGATTTTTGCGGCTGGCGGATATTACGCCGCTGAATTTCAATGCGAGGCGACACATCCGTTGAAATCATGTTGTTGCTTTGCCGCAATCGCATATCCCTTTGATCGAAAAGGTTGAATTTGTTTCGCATCGATGGCGAAAGGTAGAATCCAGCAGCCCCTCCGTTACAGAGTTTTCCATGTCAGTTCCCCTCGCTGCTCAAGTTGTCAGTTCGTCAGCCGTCCCGCTTCTGCGTATTCGCGAAATTCCTTATAACTACACCTCGTTTTCCGACCGCGAGATCATCATCCGCCTGCTCGGTGCCGAGGGTTGGCGGTTGGTGGAGGAGTTGCGCGGCGAGCGCAAGACCGGTCGTTCGGCGCGCATGCTGTTCGAGGTGCTGGGCGATATTTGGGTGGTAACGCGCAATCCTTATCTGGAAGATGATCTGCTCGCCAACCCGGATCGACGCGGTTTGTTGATTCAGGCGTTGCGCCATCGGCTGAACGAAATCGATAAGCGGCGGCAGGGCAACGAGCGCGTCGGCAAGCTGCTGGTGTTGTCGAATGGCGCGGTGGATGCGTTTGAGGCCGGCTTTGCCGAGACTGAACGCCTGCGTCGCGATATTTTGCACAAACTGCTGCCGCACACCCGCCGCGACAACATCGCCTTTGATGGCATGGCGCGCGTCACGCACGTTACCGATGCCACCGACTGGCGGGTTGAATATCCGTTTGTGGTGCTGCATCCGGATACCGAGCAGGAAATTCCGGCCTTGGTCGCCGGTTGCATCGCGCTTGGCCTGACCGTGATTCCGCGCGGCGGCGGCACCGGCTACACCGGCGGCGGGCTGCCGCTGACGCGGATGTCGGCGGTGATCAACACCGAAAAGCTGGATCATCTGTCGGCGATTGAATCGCGCGTGTTGCCTGGTCACAGCCAGGCGACGCCGGTGATCGTTTGCGGCGCCGGGGTGGTAACGCGGCGGGTGATGGAGATGGCGGAGGTCAACGGTCTCGCCTTCGCGGTGGACCCGACCAGCGCCGATGCGTCGTGTATCGGCGGCAATGTGTCGATGAACGCCGGTGGCAAGAAAGCCGTGCTGTGGGGCACCGCGCTCGACAATCTGGTGTCGTGGAAGATGGTGACGCCGGATGCCGATTGGCTGGAAGTCACCCGGCTCGACCATAACCTGTCGAAGATTCATGACGTTGCAATGGCGCGCTTCGAGTTGCGTCGTTTTCATGCCGATGGCAAGCCGAAGGGCGAGCCGGAGATCATGCAGATTCCCGGCCATGCCTTCCGCAAAAAAGGGCTCGGCAAGGACGTTACCGACAAATTCCTTTCCGGCTTGCCCGGCATTCAGAAAGAAGGCTGTGATGGCCTGATCACTCAGGCGACATTTGTGCTGCATCGGATGCCGCCGCATATTCGCACCGTCTGCATGGAATTCTTCGGCCCGGTCGGCGATGCGGTGCCGGCCATCGTCGAAGTCAAGAATCATATGGACACCTGCCCTGACGGCGTCGTCATGGCCGGCCTGGAACACATGGATTCGCGCTACATCAAGGCGGTCGGCTATGCCACCAAGTCGGAAAGGACCGGGTTGGCCAACACTCGCCCGAACATGGTGCTGCTGGCTGACATCGCCGGTGACGATGCCGCTGCGGCAGATGCCGCCGCAGCGCACATCGTCGAGTTGGCGCGGTCGCGCGACGGCGAGGGGTTTATCGCGGTCAGCGCCGAGGCGCGGAAGAAATTCTGGCTGGATCGCTCGCGCACCGCCGCCATCGCCAAGCATACCAATGCCTTCAAGGTGAACGAGGACGTGGTGATTCCGCTGCCGCGCCTGGGCGATTATTCCGATGGCGTGGAACGTATCAATATCGAGTTGTCGATCAGCAACAAGTTGGCTTTGCTGCAGGCGCTGGAGCAGTTTTTCCAGGGTGAACTGCCGTTGTTCGAGGATGAAGATGGCGTTGCCGATCCGGTGCTGACCGCTGCCCGGCGCGCGCGCGCGCTGGAGTTGTTGAGCCAGGTGCGGGCGCGTTGGGCCGGCCTGCTCGACAGCCTGGATGATGACGCTGTTTTCCGCGCTGTGCAGACCAAGCAACAACGGGTGTCGTGGAAGCGCGAAGTGCGCGCCGAACTGCGACAGATTTTCACTGGCCGAGAATACGAGCCGGTGCTGGCGGAGTGCGAGGCGATTCACCAGCGCGTGCTGAAGGGCAGGGTGTTCGTGGCGATGCACATGCATGCCGGCGATGGCAATGTGCACACCAATATTCCGGTCAATTCCGACAACTACGCCATGTTGCAAGCCGCCAATCAAGCGGTGGCGCGGATCATGCAATTGGCGCAAGACCTCGGCGGCGTCATTTCCGGCGAACACGGCATCGGCATCACCAAGCTGGAATTCATGTCCGATCTGGCGTTGTCGGAATTTGCCGCTTACAAGAACAAAGTCGATCCGAACGGCCATTTCAATAAAGGCAAGCTGCTCGCCGGCGCTGATATGGCGAATGCCTACACGCCGTCTTTCGGCCTGCTGGAACTGGAATCGCTGATCATGGAGCAGTCCGAAATCGGCGCCATCGCCGATTCGATCAAGGATTGTTTGCGTTGCGGCAAGTGCAAGCCGGTGTGCACGACGCATGTGCCGCGCGCCAA
>JAIFLB010000100.1 GCA_020049245.1 Betaproteobacteria bacterium
GGTTCGATTGGCGCCGAGCACGATGCCGGCATCCCCTACTGGATTTTTTATGTGCTGCCGCGCGTGTTTCCGGAAAAACTGCCGAAACCGGGCATCGGCTATGCCAGTTTCGGCATGGTCTGGGAGGAAGGGCGCGAACTGCCGATGGGCTTCACCAAGCGCCGCATCGGCTTTGATCGCGTCGGCAACAACTGCGCGACCTGCCATGTCGCCAGCTACCGCAAACAAGCCGACGAAACGCCGACGCTGGTGCTGACCGGACCGAATCACACGCTGGATCTGGAGGCGTTTTTCCACTTCCTGATCGATTGCGCCAAAGACCCGCGTTTCAACGCCGATACGCTGATGACGGAGATCGACTTGGCGGCCAATCTGGATTTCATCGACCGACTGATTTATCGCTATCTGATCATTCCGCTGACGCGAAAGAAGTTGCTTGAGCGGGAAGCCCAGTTTGCCTGGATCTACCGTCACGATTTCCCGGAGTGGGGGCGCGGGCGTGACGATGCGATGAATCTGCCAAAGTACTTCCTGATCAACTGGCCGATGGACAACACCTTCGGACCGACCGATTTCGCCTCAATCTGGAATCTGAAGAAATACCAGCCAGGCACGCGGCTGAACTTCTCCGGCGATACGCACGACGTGTATTCCGTGGTGATCGACTCGACGCTGGGCGTGATGGGGGCGGCGCCGAAGGACAAGGCCGAGTTTCAGGGGCACATCGATTGGCTGGTCGGCTATCTGAGCAACAAGCCGGCACCCAACTATCCGTTTGCCATTGATGCTGTTGCTGCGGCGCGGGGAAAATCGGTGTTCACCGCACACTGCGCGGGTTGCCACGCCAGCGCCCGCACCGGCACGGTGATGCCGCTGGCGGAGATTGGCACCGATCGTGGCCGCATGGATACCTGGGGCAAACAGGAAGCAATAGCCGGCAACAAGGCAGTCAGCGATCTCGGCATCGAACGCAAGGGGTTGGTAGAAGCGCCGCTGACCGGCTATCTGGTGCAGTTTTTGGACGGCATCTGGCTGCGCGCGCCCTATCTGCACAACGGCTCGGTGCCGACCCTGGCTGACATGCTGACGCCGCCCGCGCAACGCCCGCAGGTTTTCTGGCGCGGTTACGACGTCTACGACCCAACCAAGGTCGGCTTCGTCGTCCAGGGCGCCGAGGCTGAACGCGCGGGCACACGCTACGACACCCGATTGCGCGGCAACGGCAACGGCGGCCATTCATTCGGCACAACCTTGTCGGCGAGCGACAAGGCCGACCTGCTGGAATTCCTGAAAACCTTCTAGGAAAGGAGTGCCCAATGACCACACCAGTTACGAGCGACCTGCTCAAAACCGAATTCCAGGCCCTGCCGCTGGCGGAGGTGCTACAAAAACCGACCGGCGTGCTGCTCGGCGTTTCGAACGAGGCGCAGACCGCGCTTGCCGGGCTGGGCATCGGCAGCGTGTTCGATCTGGCGCTTGCCCGCGTGTTCGAGACCGCCGAGCAGTTGAACGACGCGGCGGAAAACCCCGGCAATCCGCTCAACCGATTTGGCGCACCAGCCAAGGACATGGTGCGCCCCGGGCTGCCGGGTTCGCTCAAGATCGCCGATTTCCGCTTCCAGTCATTGGACATCCTGAGCGGCATCCCCGAACCGGCCGCGCTGCAGGCGGCGCTGGGCGTACGCACCGTGCGCGACCTGGCGGTGTATCCGCCTTTCCGCGCGGCCAAGGAAATTCTCAATCAGGTATTCTTTCCCGACCGGCTGCAGGGCTTCGACCCGGAAGCGCCGGGTGATCTGGTGCCCAAGTCGGGCGAGTTTCCCACCGAGCGGGTGCAGTACACCGTGCTGCTGCTCGACGAAATCCGCCGGCCTGACGGTGCGCCTCCGCTGATCGATCTAGCCAGTGCGGCGTTCGCACCGGTGGACGTGACCGCGGTGGCCTCCACCTCGTTCGGCTTCACCACCCTGGGCCTGGGCGCGCTGCTCACGCTCAACCAGTCCTGGTTCATGCAGGGCGTCACGCTCGGACATCTGCTGCACAGCATGGCGCTGGCGCCCGGCGAAAGCACCCGCATCGCCGTGGTGGACTGGAGCCGCAAATCGAGCGCGGGACAAACCGAGCAGGTCTCCGAAACCGAAGCGCTCAGCCAGGACACCAGCCGCAACCGCAGCATCAGCGAAGTTACCGAAGCCGTGGCGCAGGAGACGCAGGAGGGGTTTTCCAAAACCAAGAGTCAGTCGACCACCAAGCAGGCCGGCATTTCCGGCGGCTTCATTTCGGGCGCTCTCGGCATCGGCGGCAGTGCCAGCATCGCCAAGACCAGCGCATCGGCCGAGAGCTACTCGACCACTTCAGGCAGCCGCCAGGTCGGCGCTTCCACCCTGCAGCAGGCAGCGGACAGCACTCATCAGAATGCTCACGCTGCGCGCACCCGCCGCGCCTCGGTGGTGCGCGAAGTCAGCCAGAGCGAGCACGAGTCGGTCAGCACCCGCGTCATCACCAATTACAACCACATGCACGCGATGACGGTGCAGTACTACGAAGTGCTGCAAATCTACCGGGTCGAAACCGCAGTCGCGCGCTGCGACCGTGTGGTGTTCGTGCCCTTCAAGTTGATCGACTTCAGCAACGTCGATTTGCTACGGCGCTTCCGCGGCGCGCTGATCGACGCGGCGTTCACGTCGGCAATCGCAGATGCTCTGCTGAATTTCGATACGCTCGAACTGGCGCCCGAGCGACTCGTCGTTTTCCCGCAGCTCGGCGGATCGATTGCGGACTTGATTTCAAAACCGCGCCTGGTAACGCAACGGGTGCAAATCGCCCGTGCCCGCGTGAACACGGACACGGGTGCCGAGCCGGGGACGGATGTCGGCGACGTTCCGGACGTCGAACCGCCGCCGCGTCCGCCGCGCCCGGTCCCACCTGACGATGTCGCCGGCAGTCTTTGGGAGAGCGCCGCGTCGAAGCTCTCGGCTTTCTTCAAAACCGCTACGGTCAGACGCAATTCCCAATCGCTTTTCGTTCCCTCCGACGTGCGCGTTGAGGAAGGTGCGGTGCAAAGCACGGTCCGGTCGCTCAAGCTGGCGTTCGTGCTGCGCGACGGTACCCGGATCACCGATCTTTCGGCGAGCATCGCGCTAGCTGAAGTAGACCGTATCGCGATCTCGGGCAGCGATTCCGCCGCCGATGTTCCCGCGACCGGTGTACTCGCGCTGTCGCGAAACGGCATCGTCTTTCCTCTGGAACTGCCCACCGTGACCGTTGCCAGGGGCGCCGTGGAGACGAAGCTGATTGACGTCCGCGCTGCCGGTGCGGACGTCAATCTGATCCAGCATCTGAACGACAACCAGCTTTATTACAGCCAGGCCGTGTTGCGCAGCCTGGACGCGGCGATGATCGCCGGCCTGCTTTCAGCCTACAGCGTCACGCTCAACGGCCAAAGCGTGCCGCTGGTGCAGGCGGCGGAACCCAAACCGCTGCGCATCGTCGGCAACTACCTCGCATTCAAGATCAATGCCGACCCGGCGCGCGATGCCGAATGGCGCACCTTCATGGCCAATCGCGGCATCGCTATCGGCCAGGCCAAGGTCGATGTCGTGCCGCTGTCCAGCGGCGGCATCTTCGCCGAAGCCGTACTCGGCCGCTTCAACTGCGCCGAGAAACTCGACCTCACCCGCTTCTGGAACTGGCAGGATTCGCCCATCCCCATCCAGCCCAGCGATATCGCCGCCATCCAGACCGGCACCCGCGCCCAGGCGGAGAACCTCACGCCTGGCGCATTCAGTGCGCCCATCGTCAACATCACCCAGCCCGCCGCACTGCCCGACCCCGTGGGCCTCGCCGGTGCGCTCACCGCGGTCCAGAATGGCAACATGTTCCGCGACATGAGCGGACTGGCCGACACGATCAAGCTCGCGCAATCGTCCATCACCGCCTCCGCTGCCGGCGCCACCGCCGCCGGCAGCCAGGCCACCGAAAGCCTGAAGGCCTCGCTGACCGCCGATGTGGAGCGCAAGAAGATCGCCGCCGATCTCGAAAAAGCGAAATCCGGCAAACCGCTCGCCAACCAGAATCCGTCGGTGCAGGGCGCGGTCAACAACGAAGAGAAAAAACAGAAAGCCGAAACCCCCGCGCAACAGGCTGCCGCCAAAAGCGGCACGGCCACGCCCAACACCGCAGGTAAAGGCGGCGCAACAGGGGGCACGGGCACCAGCAGCACCGCTGCCCAATCGGCCCAGGCCGCCAGCGGAAACGCCCTGACCTCCTCCCTGAACCGTATCATCGGCAACGACGAATCGCTGCGCACCTTTCAGGGCCTGGACCCCAACTCGCCGGAACCCGCGCTCCCCGCGACGGCGGAAGGCGTACCGCTGCAGGAATGGGACTTTTACGGCCTGGCCTACAACCTGCTCTATCAGGAGACCGCTTCCGGCCCGGCCGAATTAGCCAGCGAAGCACAGATCGAGGAAATGATCGGCCTGCGGCAATGGAAACCCACCAATCCCGCCGATTTCGAATCCGGCCTGCTCGGCAACCGCAAGATGAAAGGCAACAGTTTCAGCGACCTGTTGTTTGCCCTTGCACTGCTGCCGGCCGGCAGCATGAAGACGCTCAACATCGTTGCGCATGCCATTGGGATGGGAGAACTTGCATTCAGCGCTATCGACTTCATCTTCATCAAGTCGCTCGAATCCATCGAGAGTTCCACGCTCGACCTCGACGAGATCGATCCCTTGTCGCGCATGTCGCTGACCGAACTGCTTGCACTCGCCGGCGACACATCGATCAACACGCTTTCGGGCAACGTCAAACTGGCCGACGTTCGCAAGGCCTTCGCTGCCGATGCCGAAGTGCATGTTTTCAACCTGGGAAACCCCTTGCTCCCTGAATACCTTCAGGCGCTGTCCAATGCATTCCAGACGCGGGTGTCGGGGTTCATCCAGAAACCCGTGCGGGTCACCGCCGAGGTCATCGCCATAACCGAAGAGGCTTCCGAACGCATCCTGTCGAAGAAGATCGACGTAGGCTTTACCGGCGATCCAGTCAATCAACCAGTGGATTTTTTCGTCCACCTACTCCAGCGCGATCATCCGGCCCGCGCGGGGCTCTACACCGCCTTCCCGCGCCGTCCTTGAATACACACTGACGAAAGCTCACCATGCCCACGCTCCGCATCGCTACCTTCAACGCCGAGAACCTGTTCGCCCGTTACCGATTCAAGGACGGCTTCCAGCCGACGGCGGACGACGGCTTCACCATCAACGACACCGCCTTTCGCATCCACGACGACGAATCGAAAAAAATCACCGCCAAGGCGATCCGCAAGGTCAACGCTGACGTGATCTGCCTGCAGGAAGTGGAAAGCCTGCCGGTGCTGGACCGTTTCAATTCCTACTACCTTGGCGGCTTGAAATATACCCACCGCGCGGTGATCGATTGCTTCGACCCTCGCCAGATCGATGTTGCGGTACTGTCGCGCTATCCCATTGTGTCGCTGCGTTCGCATCGCGATGAGCGCAACAAGAAAGGCACTGCCTTCCTGTTTTCACGCGACTGCCTGGAGGTCGAAATCGACGTTGGCGGCAAGATGCTCACGCTGTACGCCAACCATCTCAAGTCGATGATGGGAGGCCGCGAGGCGACTCGCGCGCGCCGGCAGGAACAGGCTGATCGGGTGGCGGCCATCGTCGACGCGCGCTGGAAGAAGTCGGGCTACAAGGGCAACTTCGTGGTACTGGGCGACCTCAACGATTACCCAGAAGGCAAGACCGGCCTTGGCGCTCTGCTCGACCACAAGGGACTCTCCAACGTGCTGATGCGCCTGCCCGAAAAAGAGCGGTGGACGCATTACTACGCAGGTGGAAATAGTTACAGCCAGCTTGATTATCTGCTGCTGTCGAAGGGCCTCGCCGAGGCCAATCCGGGCAAGCCGGCGGTCATGCGTCTTGGCCTGCCCTGGCGCGCGCAGCAGGTTACCGAAGAGCGTTTCGATGGGGTCGGCGAAAACGAACCGAAGGCATCGGACCACGCGCCGCTGTATATGGACATCACGCTGATTTGAGCTGGATGCTGGTGCATCTGCGATCGCCGCATTGTCAGCCGACGCTTACAGGTGCGGCTCGATCATCCGCCGCAGCCATTCATGGAAATGCACCATGCCGTCTTCCATCGGCGACTGATACGGGCCGGCCTGGCTGATGCCCTGCTCGTACAGCGCTTTGCGGCCTTTCTGCATGCCGTAGCAGATGTCGTCGTCCTCCACTGCCGTCTCGCGATAGGCAGCTTGTTCCGCTTCGACGAACTCGCGTTCGAACAGCGCGATGTCTTCCGGGTAATAAAACTCCACCACGTTCAGACAGGAATCGACACCGGTCGGGATGATGTTGCTGACCACCAGCGTATGCGGATACCACTCGACCATCAGCGCCGGATAGTAAGTCAGCCAGATCGCGCCATGTGCCGGGTCTTTGCCGTCGCGATAACGTTTGACCTGCTGGTGCCAGCGGTTGTAGACCGCGCTGCCCGGGTTGGTCAGGTGATCCTGCACGCCGACGGTCTGCACTGAATACATCTCGCCGTATTCCCATTTCAGTTCGTCGCAATTGACGAAGTTGCCGAGACCGGGGTGATAGGGCACGACGTGGTAGTCCTCCAGATAGACCTCGATGAAGGTCTTCCAGTTGAACTTGTATTCGGTGATCTGCGTGCTTTCGTAGACAAAGCCGTTGAAATCCATGTCGGCGGCGACGCCAAGCTTGGCCAGATCGGTGTGGATGTCACGCGGGCCGGCAAACAGCAGGCCGTTCCAGTTGGATAGCGGCGTCTTGTTCAGATGCAGACACGGATTATTGGGGAAATGCGGCGCACCGACGAGCTGGCCCTGAGTGTCGTATGTCCAGCGGTGAAACGGGCAAACGATGTGCTGCGCATTGTTCTGTGTGCTTCCACGGCCCTGCAACATCTGCGCCTGGCGATGTCGGCAGACGTTGGAAAGTAATTCAATGCCGTTGGCGTTGTTGACCAGCATCTTGCCGCCGCCGTGCAGCCAGTCCAGAACGTTGAAATCGCCCTGATTGGGCGTCATCAGTTCATGGCCGACATAGTTGGCGCCACGCTTGAACAACAGTTCTTGCTCAAGCGAGAAAATCTTGGGATCGAAGTACCAGTCTATCGGCAGTGCCGGGCTGGTTTGTGTGAGAAGAGACGAGGCCGTCGGGTGAGACATGCCCATTCCCCCTAAATCAATGAAATATATAAGAAATAAAACTGCAAAATGGGGCGCGATTATGCCCGCCCGGGAACCCTCGGGCAAGGATGATTGGCGATGTGCGTGTCCGAGTTTGCCGGGTTTTTACCGCGATCGAGCATGGCTAATTCTGCTGTACTGAAGCCGGCGGCCAGACGCGCTGTTTCGTTGAACGGCCGCCGTGGCCATGGCACGCCGGGCGTGGCAAGGAGCGTTTGAAAGGCTACCTCAGGCTGTAGTCCGCGTTGTGCGCATAAGTAGCGAAACCATCGATCACCCGCAGCGACATGACCAATTTCGTCGCGCAAGATGATGTTCAGAATATCCGCTCCGGCGGCATCGCCGTAGCCGCGCAATTTGCGCTGGATGTCAGGCGTGACATCGAGACCGCGCGCTTCCAACAGACGTGGCACCAGCGCCATGCGGGCGAGCGGGTCGTGCGCGGTTTTCTCGGCCATTTCCCAGAGGCCGGCATGCGCGGGAAAGTCGCCGTAATCTTTGCCCAGGCTGCACAGATGTTCGCGTAGCAGGGTGAAGTGATAGGCCTCTTCCGCCGCGACACGTAGCCAGTCACGATAAAACTCTGCGGGCAGGCCGGCGAACCGCTGAACCGCATCCAATGCCAGATTGATTGCGTTGAACTCGATATGGGCGAGGGCATGAATCAGCGCGGCATGGTTTTCCGGGCCGTTGAGTTGGCGTCTTGGCATGTTGCTGGGCGCGGCGAGCAAGGGGCGATCGGGGATGCCGGCCAGATTGATCGGTGTTTCGAAGTCGGCTCTGGCATCCAGTTCATCGGCTTGCCACTGCGCCCAAATCCGTGCCGCTCCAGTTGATTTGGCGACGATATCCGATTCGGCCAAAACGAGGCGTGAGGCGCGGTATAAATTCACGGCGGCATTCATGATTCGAGTCGTCGAGCGCTCCAGCCCAAAGCAAAGCGCGCGATAAACCAGCCGATGCCGACACCGACGGTATTGGCGGCCATGTCGAAAATGTCTGCTTGGCGAAATCCGGTGAAGCTTTGCAGGATTTCCAGCGTGAGTCCCATCAGAACAAACAGCAGTGCCAGTCGGTAAGCATTGCGATCAATCTGATGCCACCAGCCCATCAAGGCGGCATAGGCCGCGAAGTGTCCGATCTTGTCACCGAAGTGGATTGAAGCGGGTTGGGGATTGGGGTGCAAGGATAGATAAATCACGCCAAGTACCAGAAGCCAGCCCAGCATGATCCAGAGACGGCGGGCGAGACCCGGGTTGAGCATGACCTATCAGCGGAACTCGACCAGTTCCTGCATCGGCAGGCGCAGCTTTTCTCCAGCTGCTTGTGCGCAGTAACCGAATGTCAGGATCAGCGAAGGATGATGGAAATCCGGGTCAATTTGCAGCATGCGCATCACGCTGGATGGATCGAAACCCCCAATTGCGCAGGAGTCGATATTGATGCCGGCGGCGGCAGTCATCATGTTGGCAGCCGCAATATGACATTGGTTGTCGCTCCAGGCTTTGACGTTGGTCGCGGCATGGAAATTACGGTAATTCTTCAAGGCTCCTTCCAACGCATCGCCGGGGTATTCACGGCTCATAAGGCGGCGGAGGTAATCGGAATCAGGATGCAATTCGGCCAGTTTGGCAAGTATTACGATGATTGCGCTGGCCGTGCCAACCTGAGGCTGTTGAAAACAGGCGTCTTGAAGCGCCATCTTGGGCAGACTGCCGGTCAACACCACAAATTTCCAAGGTTCCAGGCCAAAAGAGGAGGGTGACAGCCGGCCCGCTTCCAGGATGAAATTAATGTCTTCGGCGGGAAGTAAGCGATCAGCCTGGAATAAATGGCAGGCATGGCGACGACGAAAAATGTCGAGTAGTTGTGATTTCATACGGTGGCGCCTTGTTCAAGCTGAGCATTCTAGCTCACGCGTCTAGCCTTACATTCCAAGTTAGACTTAGACTGAATTAACTTACATTTGGATGTCTTTCGCACTTCCCCCACATGCGGCTTCCCATTCCAAAATTCAAGGTTCTTCTTTACGGTGCCGACTTGCCGCAAGTCGGGATCAGGGCGCGGGCGCATTTTGAGGACTCTGTTCTGGTTGTTCAGGGCAAGAGGCATTGGTTCACCATTCAGGGTGATCGCCTTTTCCTCAAGACGGGTGGTTACGATGGCCGCCAGTGGCTGGTTTGCTGGGAGACGCCCTCCGGACAAATATCCATGATTTTGAAAGGCAGAGATGCTGTCCAGGTCTTTATTAAATTGGCGCCCACAGAAATCTCCGAAAAATTGAAGCAGGTATATCGAGATCATGAAGGTAAAGTTAAATTAGGTCGATTGGGATGGGTTTTGTTAATTGCACTGATTGCGTTGTTAAGCATGATTGCTTATGGTGTGCTTCGGACCATGCTGAATGAACCAGGCTCGCAGACCGTTAAGCTAGACTTGACAAGTCGTTTGCAACAGGTGTTTCCAATATTCTGAATTAAAAACTTCAGCTGATCGGGCTGTTGCCGGTGGGATTTGTGAGTTACATCTCAGCCAGGTCGGAAAACTGAAGTGTCTTTCATGAAAAACTTTCTGCGTTGGATTTATAGGGCCGCATTAATACAAACAACCTTATGGATGAAAAATTGGTGCCAGTCATTGCTAATAAAAAATCGCTTGTAGATATTGATATGTTGCGTCGAAGCAGCATGCTTTTTTCTGTCCTCCGTGACGAGGATGCGAATGCCATCATTCAGCTTGGCTGCATTGTTGAGCATCCTGCAAAGCATATGGTTTTTCGGGTTGGCGAAGCGGGAGATCAGCTGTTGATCCTGCTCGAAGGGCGGGTAAAGGTCAGCCTCAACTCTGCAGATGGCAAGGAGGCTATCCTTAGCATTCTTGAGCCAGGCAATGTGATGGGAGAGATGGCGCTGATCGATGGCGATACACGAAGCGCAAACGTAACAACCATGGAAGCGTGCAGCTTTCTGGTGCTCTGGCGGAGGGATTTTCTACCTTTTCTGGAACGCAATCCCCATGTCGCACTGAAGCTGCTTTCAGGTTTGTCGCTGCGTTTGCGAGCGACCAACAATATGGTTGGCAATCTCAGTTTTCTCAATTTGCCAGCGCGCTTGGCGCGTATTCTGATCAATCTGGGGCAGCAGTACGGAAAAGTGACAGATCAAGGTATTGCCATCGGTCTAAAACTTTCGCAGGAAGAGCTGGGAAATCTGGTTGGCGTATCGCGTGAAAGCGTCAATCGGCAAATTCGCTTATGGATAGAAGCCTCGGTGCTGGATTACTCACAAGGAACCATCGTTCTCAAGAATTCCGATGCCTTGTTCAGAGAGTCACTGAATTCTGAGCGGTAAGTAATGGCTGGATTCTGATTCAATAACAATTAAGCTAAGCTACGGCCACCAAACAAGAATAACAGCGCTTTTAAATTTCAATGTTGCCGTAATTCCAAGTATCGTGAATTGAGGCAAAAAAAAGCCCTTCCATATGGAAGGGCTTTTCGCTGCAGAAAACCAGCAATCAGTTAGGCGATACGCCCAGTGCCTTTACCGTTTCGATGTTGAGGTAACCATCCTGAGATAGTCCTTTCGCCTTCTGGAATGCGGTGATCGCACTCACCGTCGCGGCACCCAGTTGTCCATTCTGAACGCCAGGATTGAAACCGGCAGCCGTCAGAGCTTTCTGGATTTCACTGATCTTGGCCGGCGTGGCATTCACGTCACACAGCACCTCTGTCCAGTATGCCTGTACCGGGCAAACCATCGTTTCCTGGGCCACATCTGCATATTCAGCAGGAATCGGCACACGAACTTCACGTGCGGCGGCTACCAGCTTGGTGACCTCGCGTTCGGTATATTCAGCTGGTATGGCGATGCGCTTTTCGGTCGCGGGCTGAACCATGGTCATGATCTCGCGCTCGTAGTCGACGGGAACGACCTTGGTCACCGTGGTGGCCGGCTTGAGCAGCTTTTTGACTTCACGCTCACCGTACTCGGCTGGAATCTCTACCGTGCGAGTGGATGCCGGGCTCTTCAGAACGGTCTTTTTGACGGTCTGATATTCCGCCGGAATATCTTCATAGCGAACGGAGGCTGCGGTCTTGACCACTTGGCGGCTGACATCTTCGTAGACGGCGGGCACTTCTACCAGACACATGATCTGGCCGGATGTCTCATCGAGTTTCTGGATGTTGGTCGATGTACCCGGTTTCCATGTGGTGTAAGCCTCGCGCACCAGTTTCTTCTCGGTAACCGTCTCATAGACGGCCGGTACCTCGATCGCGTTACGGGTGGCGGGCTTGATCAGAATCTTTTCTTCTATCGTTTCATAGACGGCCGGCACTTCTTCCAGACGGGTGCTGGCTTCTTTGACCAGCACGCGCTCTTTTACGGTCTCATAGACTTCCGGCACAACCTGTTGAACTTCTTCGCTCTGGACATGGACTTTTACCGCTTTGTAGACGGGCGGGAGAATCTCGATGCGTTCGCCAGCTTCCTTCACCAACACGCGTTCTTTCACCGTCTCATATTTCGCAGGAACAGTCTCGATGCGTTCACTTGCTTCCTTGACCAGCTTGCGCACGCTATCGGTGCGGAATGTGGCGGCACGGGCCACTTTGGCGAAACACTGGCCGGCCTTGGCATTGGAGGGAACTTTATCGCCCAGAATGGCGTTCGCTGGCAGCGCACATTGGTTCACTGCGGGAGCGGGGGCCGGGGCCGGAGCTTTTTTTGCGACGACGGGGGCGGGAGTCTGTTCTACACAGCCCTTGTCCAGGATGCCCTGGCCGGGGCAGCCGATCGTCTTGTACAGCTCATATCCGGTTGTCTTGCCGCCAACGTTTGTCGGATCGTAGTAACGAGACTCAGCAAGGGAGGCATTGGTCAGTGCACCACAACCCATGGCGAGCAGGGCGATGTTCAGGGTTTTCAGCGAAATTTTCATTGCAGATTCCTTTTGTTAAATGGAAGAACTTCATTCTGGTAAAGCTTGTTGTTCGGGCTCGGCAATACTCAACCCTTATTCAATCTGATGCATGTTACAAAATCACGGGAGAACTACCTATTCCATGGTCCATGTTTGCGTATAAGCAATGGAACTC
Source organism: Betaproteobacteria bacterium (assembly GCA_020049245.1). Classification (GTDB taxonomy): domain Bacteria; phylum Pseudomonadota; class Gammaproteobacteria; order Burkholderiales; family Thiobacillaceae; genus PFJX01. The sequence goes on from JAIFLB010000100.1 coordinate 12,348, forward strand.
ATGTTGACACCATACAACACGGCCT
>JAIFLB010000036.1 GCA_020049245.1 Betaproteobacteria bacterium
CATCACCATGCGAGTAGACAACGCCACCCTGGCGGTGTTCAAAGTCCGCGCCGAGATGCACGGCGGAAATTACCAGACCATGATGAACGAGGCCTTGCGCCAGTATGCTGAAGGTCTGACTATGGCCGATATGGTAAGAGAAGCCATTCGGCATGAATTGCATCACTCACACTCATGAGCAGAAGCTGTAGCAGCTGGCGATTCCGCAGACAATGGGGTCAGACACGAATGGCACTTACTTTAGCCAAAACCCACCGTCTTGCTTGCGAAGTTGGGAATCCTGGCGGGGTAAAAATCACGTGTTTCCGGCCTTCGCGGATATTGCGGGTGCGCTATTTTCAGTCGTATTGCGCTTAAGTAAGTGCCATTCGGTGCTGAGCCCAGAGGATTTTCTCAAGGAGATCGCATCATGAGTGCATTGACCCTGCGTCTACCTGACGACAAGCATGAGCGTTTGCGTGCCCTGGCGCAAAGCCGTGGTACCAGCGTCAACCGTCTGCTAGACGAAATGACGACCCTGTTGTTGGCGGAGTACGACGCGGAAACGCGCTTCCGCTTGCGAGCGGGACGCGGAGTGGGTAAGTCTGAGTGCGGACTCGCTTTGCTGGACAAGGCGGCAGGCAAGTAAAACCGGTCGGCATTCGTTCGACCGTCCGACATCTACCCCAACTGCGAATACGCCAGCACCGCCAGCAGCACGGCGATGATCGCCAGCCAGCGGTTGCGGCTTTGTTGTTGCGCCAGCATCATGGCGAGGCCGCTTTCAAGTTTGTCCAGTCGGTCGTTGCGCAGGGCTTGATGCACCAGGCGCGGCAGTTGCGGCAGCATGGTGCCGATGTAGGGCGCTTCTTCCTTGAAACTGTGCAGCCAGCCGAGCCAGCCCATCTGTTCGTTCATCCAGCGTTCCAGGAACGGCTTGGCGGTGGCCCACAGATCCAGTTCCGGGTCGAGTTCACGCCCGAGGCCCTCGATGTTGATCAGGGTTTTTTGCAGCATGACCAGTTGCGGCTGGATTTCCATGCCGAAGCGGCGGGAGATCTGGAACAGGCGGAGCAGCACCTTGCCGATGGCGATGTCCTTGATCGGGCGGTCGAATACCGGTTCGCATACCGCCCGGATGGCGGCTTCGAAGTCTTGCGGCGGGGTATCCGGCGGCACCCAGCCGGATTCGATATGGGCCAGGGCCGCCTTCTGGTAGTCACGCCGGAAAAAGGCCAGGAAGTTGCGCGCCAGATAGGATTTATCGGATTCGTTCAGCGTGCCCATGATGCCGAAATCGAGTGCGATGTATTTGCCCTGATCAGTCACCAGGATGTTGCCGGGGTGCATGTCGGCATGGAAGAAGCCGTCGCGGAACACCTGGGTGAAGAAGATTTCAACACCGGCGCTGGCCAGACGCGGGATATTGACGCCGCGTCGGCGCAGTTCGTCGACCTGGGAAATCGGGATGCCGTCCATCCAGGTCATCACCATGACTTCCGAGGCGCAGTAATCCCAGTACACCTCGGGCACCGCCAGCAGGGTGGAGTCGCGGAAGTTACGGCGCAACTGGGAACAGTTGGAGGCTTCCCGGATCAGGTCGAGTTCGTCATCCAGGTGCTTGGCGAATTCCGCTACCACTTCGCGTGGTTTCAGGCGCTTGCCGTCGTACCAGAGGCGTTCGATCAGGCTGGCGATGAGGTCGAGGATCTGGACATCGTGGCCGATGACTTTCTGGATACCGGGGCGCAGTACCTTCACCGCGACTTTCTCGCCGGATTTCAGCCGCGCCCGGTGCACCTGGGCGACTGAGGCGGAGGCGACCGGGACGTTGTCGAATTCGGCGAATACCTCGCTTGCTTCCCTGCCGTAGGCGCGTTTGATCACCGCCAGCGCCTGCTCGCTGGGGAACGGCGGCACGCGATCTTGCAACTTGGCCAGCTCATCGGCGATGTCGGGCGGCACCATGTCGCGTCGGGTGGACAGCATCTGGCCGAACTTGACGAAGATCGGGCCGAGCGATTCCAGCGCCAGGCGCAGCCGCTCGCCGCGCGGTTGGCGCATCGGCCAAATCAGCGTGCGCCAGAAAAATAACGCCTCAACCGCCCAGCGGATGAGCTTGACTCGTTCGTGACCCAGGAAAAATTCGTCCAGGCCGTAGCGGGTGGCGGTGATGAAGATGCGCAGGAGGCGGAAGAAATACATCAGGCTTTGCGGTTGGATACGGGCTGCGATTCAAGGTGGCGCAAGCGCGCTTCGAGTCGATCGACCGCTTCGCGTACCGCATCCACGTCATTGATGAATGTCCGCACCACGTGCGGTTCGGCCAGCATGCCTTGCTCATGCACGGCGTATTCGGCCAGGTTGCGGCCGGCGGCTTGCGCGGCTTGTCCGCGCCAGTCGCCGAAGCCGCGCAGAAGTTGTTCGACGCGGCTGGCGGCGATATCGCCCAGGTAGGGGCGCAGCGCCAGAACCCAGTCGAAATCAGCCAGCGCGCGGGACAGATCGGCCGCGAACAGGTCGTCGCCTTCAAAGCGGAACAGGTCGGCCAGCGTGCCGCCGCCGAGCAGTAGCGGCAGCGCGCTGGGCATCGGGGTCAGGCTCAAGGCCGGTTCGGTGTCCTCGGTCTCCGTCAGAGGGCTGAAGCGGCTGTTTTCATCCAACCTCAGATTCAACGGCAACAGCGGCAGGTTGAGGCGCAGCGATTTGCCGCTGTGGCGTTGTAGCCGGCTCAACGCGGTAGGCTGGGCGTTGAGTAAGGCGTTGAGGGCGGCGGCAAGGGGGGGGTCGGGAAGGGCGGGAGGCATGGCCGGATTTTATCTCGGATAATCTGGCCGAATACCGTAGCCCTGAAAGAACCCGCATGCTTATTTCCGGACCCCCCACCCGCACCATCTGGCGCAGCGATGCAGGCTGTGGCGATGCGGTTGAAATCATCGACCAGACCCGTTTGCCGCACGAGTTCGTCGTGCAACGTTTGACTACGCTGGCGGATGCCGTTGAGGCGATTGCCGTGATGCGGGTGCGCGGCGCACCGTTGATCGGGGCGACGGCAGCCTTCGGACTGGCGTTGGCCGCATCGCGCGACGTGAGCGATTCGGCTTTGCACGCCGCCGCCGAACGCCTCATCGCCACCCGCCCGACGGCGGTGAATCTGTGCTGGGCGGTGCAGCGCATGCTGGCTCGCCGCAGCTTGGGCCGAGGCCGCAGCGATCTGCGAGGAAGACGTGGCGCAGAACCGTGCCATCGGCCAGCAGGGTCTGACGTTGTTGCCGGCTGGCTGGCGACGGTGGATTGGGGCACGGCGCTTGCGCCGATCTTCGCGGCGCAGCAGGCCGGGCTGGATGTGCATGTCTGGGTCGATGAAACCCGGCCCCGCAATCAGGGCGCCAGCCTGACCGCCTGGGAACTCAAGCAGGCGGGCATTGCGCATCACGTCATTGCCGGCGGCCACCTGATGCAGCATGGCGAGGCCGATATCTGCATCGTCGGCACTGACCGCACGGCGGCCAATGGCGATGTCTGCAACAAGATCGGCACCTATCTGAAAGCCCTGGCGGCGTTCGACAACGGTGTGCCGTTCTATGTCGCCGCGCCGGGCCCGAGCATCGATTTCACCTTGGCCGACGGCGGTCGGATTCCGATCGAGGAACGTGATGCAACCGAGGTTGCCTGCATTCAGGGTCGTGATGACAGTGGCCGGGTGGTGTCGGTCCGCTTGACGCCGGAAGGTAGCCCAGCGGCGAATCCAGCGTTCGATGTCACCCCGGCGCGCCTGGTCAGCGGCTTGATCACCGAACGCGGCATTTGCGCGGCGAATCGCAGTGCACTCGCGGCGCTGTATCCGGAACGGAACGCAACATGAGCAAATCGACGTTATGCGCACCTAATTTGCGGATTTCGCTGGCGGCGCTGGCGCGTGAAAGCGTGCATTGCGGCTTGAATCAGGGCACTTCCGGCAATGTCAGCGTGTGCTCGCGCGCGGGTTTTCTGATCACGCCTTCCGGCCAGAACATGGCCGCGTTGACGGCGGATGACATGGTGGAGATGAACTTGGCGGGTGATGTTGCCAGTGAAAGCAGGCCATCGAGTGAATGGCGCTTCCACCGCGACATCTACACCGCCTTTCCCGAGGCTGAAGCCATCGTACATGCGCATTCGCCTTTCGCGGTGGCGCTGGCCTGCCTGCGGCGTGACCTGCCGGCGTTTCATTACATGGTGGCGATGGCTGGCGGTGTCGATATTCGTTGCGCCGCCTATGCAACCTTCGGTACCCAGGCCTTGTCGGACGCGGTACTGGCGGCTTTGCAGGATCGCCGCGCCTGCCTGATGGCGAATCATGGTCTGCTCGCCTGGGGTCGCAGTCTGCCCGCTGCGCTAGTGCTGGCGAATGAAGTCGAAGCCTTGTGCGGGCAGTATCTGCGCGCCTGTCAGGTCGGTGAGCCGGTGCTGTTGAGTGCGGCCGAGATGCAGGAAGTGCTGGAGAAATTCAAGGATTACGGGAGCCGGGATTAATGCGTTTTTTGCTGTGGCTGCTGGGTTTGCTGATGTTGTTGGCAATGGTTCTGTTCTTCTCGCTGACACAGTCGAAGCCCAGTTTGAGCCGTTCGGTTCAGGTCGGCATGGCCGATCTTGATCGCGGTAAGGAAATCGTCGATTCACTTGAACTGCGCCGCATGAAAGAGGGCGAGGTGCGGCAGTTGGTGTTGAGCGAGGCGGATCTCGACAAAGGTGTGAATTATCTGGCGCATCGACTCGCGCATGGCAGCGCCAGCGCGCATATCGCTTTGTCTCAACTGATCGTGCGCGCCAGCCTGCCGCTGCCAGGTCTGCCGCGTTTCCTCAATCTGGAGCTGGCGTTGGCTTCCGACGCCGAGGTCTTGCGGCCGGCGGAATTGCGTCTCGGCAAGTTGACACTGCCGGCTGGGTTGAGCAGCAAGCTGGTGCTTTGGGGGCTGGCCGATTCGCCCTATGGCGAAGAGTTGGCGGCAGCGCGCAAGTTGCTGGATAGCGCCCAACTGGCGGATCAGACGCTGGCGTTGCGCTTTACCTGGCGCGGCGCGGCGGTGCAACAGATGATCGGTGGCGGTGCTGAGCCCGGTGTACAAGAGGCGACCTTGCCGCTTTATCGAGATCGGATGACGGCGTTACGCAGTCGTGATTTTGCATTGCTGCTGGGCGGCCTTTTCGCGTTGGCTCAGGACCGTTCCAGGGCGGGCGATCCGATAGCGGAAAACCGTGCCGCGCTGACCATCCTGGCCGAGAAGGCACTCGGGAGTCGTTTATTGTCGAAACAAGGACTTGGCAGAACCGACCGCCGTACTTCGATCAAGCTTTCCGGCCGCAACGATTTTGCCCAGCATTTCGCCTTGTCGGCTTTTCTTGCGGCGACGGGGGGCGC
>JAIFLB010000123.1 GCA_020049245.1 Betaproteobacteria bacterium
CCGCCGCGAGTTGCTTCGCTGCCTCCCAGCCACGAACTTGCGCCATGGTCTGAAACAGGAAATGCAGCAGGTCCGGACTTGGGCGGCGCTCCAGATAAGCCTTGAGGAGATTGATCGCTTCGTCCTGGCGTCCGCAGCGAACCAGAGCCTGCGTCAGCCGCTCCGCCACGATCGGTAGATAGGCCGGACTCACCTCTTCCAGTTGACGCCAGGCGGTGATGGCAGCCTCGTCATTGGCTGCCTTGGCTTCCAGATCGCCGAGCAGAATCAGGGCGCGGGCGGAACGCTTGTTTTCCTGTATGGCACATGACAGATCATTACGCGCCGCGGCATCGTCCCCCTTCAGCATCGCCGCCAATGCGAGTTCGCAATAGTAATGTGCGGTATCCGCATTCTGTGCCGGGGCCCCCAGCTTCTCCAGCCGCGCTGCGGTGATGATCGCTTCACGCCATTCCTTGGTCAGCACCTGGATCTCGAGAATATTGCGCAATGAATCCAGCGCATGCACGCTGGACTCCAGGCGACGAAACACCGCTTCGGCGCGATCCAGCAAGCCAGCCTTGAGAAAATCCTCGCCCAGTTCGTACAACGCTTTCATCCGATGTTCCTGGGTCAAATCGGCCCGATCCGCCACGTTCTGATGAATTCGGATAGCGCGATCCAGTTCGCCACGTCGGCGGAACAGCGCGCCGAGCGCAAAGTGCAGTTCCAGCGTGTCCGGGTCCATTTTGGCGACTTCCAGAAAGGCCTCGATCGCCTTGTCCGGTTGTTCGTTGAGAAGATAGTTCAGGCCCTTGAAATAGGAACGCGGCACCGCGCGCGACTCCTGCATGACATGCAGAATATCGACCCGCGCGGCGATCCAGCCGAGACCAAAGAAGAGCGGGATAACCAGCAGATACCAGGCTTCGAATTCCATATTCAGTGCATGTCGCTTTGTTTGTCGCTGAGTTTGTCAAGTTGACGCTGCAGGGCGCGAACATCGCGTTGATTTCGCAGCAATCGCAGCGAACAACCGATTAAACCGGCCAACAGACCAATCGCGAATGCCGCCAGAATCACCAATGACAATGGCGCTTGCCAGGACATGCCGAGAAAATAGCGCAAGGTCACGCTGTCACTGTTGAGGGCGGCAAAGCCAAGCAGCAGAAAAAACAGCAAGACCTTGGCAATCAACATGATCGGTTGCACAGGATTCAGGCGATTTTGCATGGCTTCGATTGTAGCGGCAGGCACACAAATGCAACTACGGCAGACTCAGGAAATCGCCATCCGCTCCATTTCAGTGCATTGCTGCCCCAATTCGGTTTGACCGCAGTGGCGGTGCGTCAAGCCGAGGTTCAATCTGGTGCCGCCAGCCGTTTGTCTCGCCGTTAGCCAATTCGGCATTCTTATTGCTTAACTGGACAGAGGCATTTTCTATTCTCCCTGTCACAGGGGCCCATTGGTATTCAAGGATCATCTGCATGAGCAAACTTCATTTTATCGGCGGCGAAAAAGGCGGCGTCGGCAAATCACTGGTAGCGCGCATCCTGGCGCAATACCTGATCGACCATGAGACGCCCTTTGTCGGCTTCGATACGGATCAATCACACGGCGCGTTGCTGCGCTTTTATGCTGACTATGCCGCGCCAGCCGCCATCGACCGCTATGACAACCTGGACCGCATCGTCGAAGCGGCCTTGGAGAACCCGGAGCGACGCATCCTGGTCGATCTCGCAGCTCAGACGCAGCCTTTTCTGATGCGTTGGATGGAAGATTCCGATCTGCTCGACATGAGCGCGGAGATGGGGATCGAACTGACTTACTGGCATGTCATGGATGCCGGCCAGGATGCGGTTGATCTGCTCGGCCAACTGCTGGATCGCTTTGGTGGACGCATGCCGCTGGTCCTGGTGCTGAATGAGGTGCGTGGCGACCGTTTTGAACTGCTGGAGCAATCCGGCCTGCGCCCGCGCGCGGAAAACCTGGGTGCGCGCGTGATGTCGTTGCGACATTTGCAGGATACCGCAATGCAGAAAATCGACGGTCACAGCAGCAGCTTCTGGGCGGCGATCAATAACAATGACAAAACCAACCACAGCCTGGGCATGCTGGAACGCCAGCGGGTCAAGAACTGGTTGAAACGGGCGTATCAGGAAATCGACGCACTCGAGATATAGAAGGACACACCGAGTCGTCCAGCCAAACACCGCTGAAATGGAAAAAGGCGCCCAACCTGCGGCGCCTTTTTCTTTTTGACAACTCCGAACCAGCCGGAAAATCGCATCGGTTTCGCTGCGATTACCCTTCGTAATCAACCCGGTCGCGCAATTCCTTGCCGGCCTTGAAGTGGGGCACATATTTCCCCGCGACATGGACTTTATCGCCCGTCTTGGGATTGCGCCCGACGCGTGGCGGCCGAAAATTCAGGCTGAAGCTGCCGAATCCGCGAATCTCGATGCGTTCACCTTCAACTAGACAGGTGGTCATCGCATCGAGGATCGTTTTCACCGCCATTTCGGCGTCCGCCGCGACCAGTTGAGGGTGCCGTTCAGCCAGTCGGGCAATCAGCTCCGACTTGGTCATTGCACCCGCGAGATCAGTTTCCTGGTCAGTCACTTGGGGTATCAATCAGCACTCTTGTTATCAAGCTTGGCCTTGAGCAACGCGCCCAGGTTGGTGGTGCCGGTGGACTGCTCGGAAGCCATCTTCTTCAGCGCGGCATCCTGTTCAGCGGCATCCTTCGACTTGATCGACAGGTTGATCTGGCGGTTCTTGCGATCGATGTTGATGATCACGGTTTCGACTTCGTCGCCATCCTTCAGATGGGTGCGGATATCTTCGACGCGGTCACGCGAGACTTCGGAAGCGCGCAGATAGCCTTCGACTTCGCCATCCAGGGTCACCACAGCGCCCTTGGCATCCATCGACTTGACCACGCCCTTGACGACAGCACCCTTGTCGTGGGTGGCGACATAAGCGTTGAACGGATCGTTTTCCATCTGCTTGACGCCGAGGGAGATACGCTCTTTCTCGACATCAATGGCCAGAACGACCGCCTCGACTTCCTCGCCCTTGCGGTAGTTGCGCAGGGCTTCTTCGCCGGGCAGGCTCCAGGACAGGTCTGAAAGATGAACCAGACCATCGATGCCGCCGGGCAGGCCAATAAACACACCGAAATCGGTGATCGACTTGATCTGGCCGCGCACTTTGTCGCCCTTCTTGGCGTTCATCGCGAAGTCATCCCACGGGTTCGACTTGCACTGCTTCATGCCAAGGGAGATGCGGCGACGGTCTTCGTCGATCTCCAGCACCATGACTTCGACCTCATCGCCCAGGGAAACCATCTTGGACGGGTTGACGTTCTTGTTGGTCCAGTCCATTTCGGAGACGTGCACCAGACCTTCGATACCCGGCTCGATCTCGACGAAGCAGCCATAGTCGGTCAGGTTGGCGACCTTGCCGAACATGCGGGTGCCGGTGGGGTAACGACGTGACAAACCAACCCACGGATCTTCGCCCAGTTGCTTGAGGCCGAGGGAAACACGGTTCTTGTCCTGGTCGAACTTGAGCACCATGGCAGTGACTTCGTCACCCACGGTGACCACTTCGGACGGATGCTTGACGCGACGCCAGGCCAGGTCGGTGATGTGCAACAGACCATCGATGCCGCCCAGATCGACGAACGCGCCGTATTCGGTGATGTTCTTGACCACGCCCTTGACGGTGGCGCCTTCCTTCAGGTTCAACAGCAGGCTATCACGCTCGGCGCCCATGCTCTGTTCCAGCACAGCCTTGCGGGAAACGACAACGTTGTTGCGTTTGCGGTCAAGCTTGATGACCTTGAATTCGGATTCTTTATTCTCGAACGGGGTGGTGTCCTTGATCGGCCGCACATCAACCAGCGAACCCGGCAGGAAAGCACGAATACCGTTGCACATGACGGTCAGGCCGCCCTTCACCTTGCCGTTGATCAGGCCCTTGACCACGCGACCTTCTTCCATCGCGGCTTCCAGATCCAGCCAGGCAGCCAGGCGGCGTGCGCGATCGCGCGACAGCTTGGTGGCGCCATAACCATCTTCCAGGGATTCGATGGCGACTTTTACGAAATCACCGACTACGACTTCCAGTCCGCCGTGGTCATTCTTGAATTCTTCCAGCGGGATCAGACTTTCCGACTTGAGGCCGGCGTTGACGGTGACGAAGTTGTCGTCAATGGCCACGACCTCGGCGGTAATGATTTCGCCATGGCCCATCTCCTGTTTGGAGATGCTCTCTTCGAACATGGCGGCAAATGATTCGGCAAACGACTCTTCGGGTTGGGAAAGGGTAGCGGTGGACATAAAAAACCTGGTTAATTCCGTGTTGCCACGGAGGGTTGGTTAAAAACAAAAAACCGAAAGGCGTTCTGCTTGGCGGCAAAACCTGGCCTTTCGGCAACGGTACTACTCACTAAAAAAGAGAACGGATCATGCCAACAACTCGGCTCAGGCTGTTTTGCAATCACGCCACCAGTCCAGCACTTGCTGCACGGCCTGTTGGATAGTCAGGTGGGTGGTTTCAAGCAAAACGGCATCCGCCGACTGTTGCAGGGGAGCGGCGCTCCGCGCGGCATCGCGTGCATCGCGCTCTTTCAAGTCCTGCAAAAGCGCGCCGAGATTAGCATCGAATCCTTTTTCAATCAACTGCTTATAGCGCCTTTTGGCTCGTTCTTCGGCGCTTGCGGTGAGGAAGACTTTGAGTGCCGCATCGGGAAAAACCACCGACCCCATATCGCGTCCATCAGACACCAAACCCGGCGCCTGACGGAACGCGCGCTGACGTTCCAACAACGCTGCACGAAGCGCCGGCAATGCCGCTATGCGCGAAGCAGCGCGGCCGGCTTCTTCGCCACGAATCAGATCGCCCACCGGTTTGCCGTTGAGAAACACCTCACCGGCATCGAATTCAAGTTGCAAGCCGCGCGCCAGTGACGCCAGTCCGGCTTCATGATCCAACGCGACGCCTGCCATCGCAGCGGCATGAGCGGTGACGCGATAGATCGCGCCGCTGTCCAGGTAATGGAAACCCAGTGCCTGCGCCACTAACATCGCCACCGTACCCTTGCCGGAAGCGGAAGGGCCATCGATAGCGATCACCGGAATGCTGAGATCGGAAGGTGAACGAAACATGGCGTTGAAAACCCAGGCTAAAAAAACTTGGCTATTTTCACCTTATTTCTCGCCAGAAAACCGCTTCGCAAATAGCGCAAAACCAGATCACTATCGATAATGGGTGTGCAGCCAACTTCGTGGCTGATCAACATCGACAACGAGGCAAGCAAATGATCAATCGCAATGAATATGTCGAAAACCTGAAAACCCATCTTGATCAATGGAATAGCGAAATCGGCAAATGGGAAGCCAAGGCCAAGCTCGCCCAGACAGATATGCGCATCGATTACGAAATGCAGTTGGAGTCGATGCGGAAACAGCGTGATGCAGCGATGGAAAAGCTGGATGCGATTCAGAAAACCGCCGGAGATGCCTGGCAGGATTTAGCCCAGGGCGCGGATGAAGCCTGGGCGAAGATGCGGGAAGCCTTTGAAAAGGCAAGCAGCCACTTCCAGAAATAGAAATAATTGGGCGTTACCGCAGTTAGATGTTGTGGTGCCATGTCACACCATTTTTTTGTTTCCCAGCGCGCGGTAGCCTGGCACGCCATTTCGTGTTCAACATGGCTTTAACCCCTGAAAGACACTCATGAGCAAGAAAAAAATCCTGGCCATGGTTATCGCGGGCGGCGAAGGTTCGCGCCTGCATCCTTTGACGGCGGAACGCTCGAAACCCTCCGTGCCGTTTGGCGCCCGCTACCGCATCGTCGATTTCGTGCTGTCCAACCTGGTCAATTCGGGCATCCACGCCATTTACCTGCTGGTGCAGTACAAATCGCAGTCGCTGATCGAACATGTGCGCAAGGCCTGGGTGCTGCCGCCGTTGCTGCAGGAACATTTCATCACCGTAGTGCCGCCGCAGATGCGGCGCGGGCAGGAATGGTTCCAGGGCACGGCGGATGCGGTGTACCAGAACAGCAACCTGATCCGGCAGCACAGCCCCGATCTGGTTCTGGTATTTGGTGCCGATCACATCTATCGAATGGACATTCAGCAGATGGTTGATTTCCATCTCGAAAAGGGCGCTGGCGCCACCGTCGCCGCGTTGCCGGTGCCGCTGCAACAAGCCTCCGGTTTCGGCATCATCGATGCCGATGCCAACGGCCGCATCCGCGCCTTCCAGGAAAAACCGGCCAACCCGCCGGCGATGCCATCGCGTCCCAGCCATGCCTTCGCCTCGATGGGCAATTACCTGTTCGATACGCAAGTGCTGCTGAACGCATTGGAGAGTTGCAATGCCGCCGGCGGTCACGATTTCGGCCAGAACGTGCTGCCCAGCCTGTTGGAAAGCGGCAAATTGTTCGCCTACGATTTCAGCAGCAACAAGGTGCCCGGCGTACGTGGCTACGAAGAGCCTGCTTACTGGCGCGACGTCGGCACGCTGGATGCCTACTTCGACGCGCACATGGACGTGCTTGGCCTGGAAGCCCGCTTCGATGCGTTCAACGCACGCTGGCCGATCTTTTCCAGCAATTACCAGGGGCCGGTCGCCAACTTCATCGACGCCAAAATCGAGCGCAGCATTGTCAGCGCGGGTTGCCTGATCAACGGCGGCAGCGTCAAGAACTCGATCCTGCGACGCGAAGTCGTGATTGAACCGGGTGCTGAAATCGAGGACTGCATCATCATGGATTACGTCGTGGTGCGACGTGGCGCAAAACTGAAACGCGTCATCGTCGACCGCTACAACGAAATCCCCGAAAACGCCCGCATCGGCTTCGACCCGGCGACAGACCTCGCCCGCTACAAGGTCACCGACAGCGGCATTGTGGTGATCCCGGAAGGCCAACCGTTCCAGACTGCCCGCACGTCATTCAGCGGTGAGCTCTGATGCCGGATTTGACCGTCTGGCCGGGTAAACCGTACCCGCTCGGCGCCACCTGGGATGGAGAGGGGGTCAATTTTGCCCTCTTCTCCGAGCATGCCGAAAAAGTCGAGCTCTGCCTGTTCGACAGCAAAGGTCGGCGTGAAATCGAACGTCTGACCATGCCGGAGCAGACCGACCAGGTCTGGCATGCCTACCTGCCGCAAATTCGGCCAGGCCAGATCTACGGCTACCGCGTTTCCGGCCCCTACAATCCGGAAGCGGGTCATCGTTTCAACGCCAACAAGTTGCTGCTTGACCCCTACGCCAAGTCGATTGTTGGTGAAATGGCCTGGTCGGATAGCCACTTTGGCTATCGTGTCGACCATCGTCTGCAAGACCTGTCATTCGACCGCCGCGACAGCGCCACCGGCATGCTGAAATGCCAGGTGATCGATCCGGCCTTCACCTGGGGCGATGATCGCCGGCCGTCAATTCCCTGGCATGACACGGTGATTCACGAACTGCACGTCAAGGGTTTTACCCAGTTGCATCCCGACGTACCCGCCAACCTGCGCGGCACCTATGCCGGCCTGGCGACCGCGCCGGTGATTGCGCATCTGAAGAAACTCGGTGTCACGGCAGTTGAACTGATGCCGGTGCACGCCTTTGTCGATGACCGCTATCTGGTCGAAAAAGGCCTGCGCAATTACTGGGGTTACAACTCGCTCGGCTTCTTCGCGCCGGATGCGCGCTACAGCGCGGGAATCAATGGCAGCAGCCCATGCAACGAATTCAAGAGCATGGTCAAGTCACTCCACTCGGCCGGCATTGAAGTCATTCTCGACGTGGTCTACAACCACACCGCCGAAGGCAATCAGCTCGGTCCGACCCTCTGTTTCCGAGGTATCGACAATGCCGCCTACTACCGTCTGATGCCGCATCAGGAGCGTTTCTACCGCGACTACACCGGCTGCGGCAACACGCTGAACATGCTGCATCCGCGCGTGCTGCAACTGATCATGGACTCGTTGCGCTACTGGATTCTGGAAATGCACGTCGATGGTTTCCGCTTTGACCTGGCCTCGGCGCTGGCGCGCGAACTGCATGAAGTCGACCGCCTGTCCGCCTTTTTCGACATCATCCACCAGGATCCGGTGATTTCTCAGGTCAAGCTGATCGCCGAACCCTGGGATCTCGGCGAGGGCGGCTATCAGGTCGGCAACTTCCCGGTCGGTTGGACCGAATGGAATGGTAAATATCGCGATGCCGTGCGCGCATTCTGGAAGGGCGAGGGTGGAAGAATCGGCGAACTCGCCTACCGTCTCACCGGCTCCTCCGACCTCTACGGCCGCGAGAGCCGACGGCCCTACGCCAGCATCAATTTCGTCACCGCGCACGACGGTTTCAGCCTGCGCGACCTGGTCAGCTACAACGACAAGCACAACCTGGCCAATGGCGAGGACAACCGCGATGGCGAATCGCATAACCTGTCGTGGAACTGCGGCGCCGAAGGTCTCAGCAGCAACCCGGAAATTAACGAACTACGCGCCCGCCAGCGCCGCAACCTGCTCGCCACGCTACTGCTCTCGCAAGGCGTGCCGATGTTGCTCGCCGGCGACGAACTCGGCCGTACCCAACTGGGCAACAACAACGCCTACTGCCAGGACAACCCGCTCAGCTGGGTGAACTGGAACCTGGATACCGAAGACCGGCATTTCCTCGAATTTGTCCGCCGCATGATCAAGCTGCGTCACGACCACCCGATCTTCCGTCGCCGCAAATTCTTCGAAGGCCGGCCGATCCACGGCGACGCGGTGAAGGACATCGCCTGGCACAACCCGAACGGCAGCGAGATGAGTGAAGTGGAATGGAACCAGCATTTCGCCCGCAGCCTGTGCGTTTACCTGTCCGGCCGCGCGCTCGACGAATGCGACCGTTACGGACAACCGATACGCGACGACGACTTCTTGTTGCTGATCAATGCCCACTATGAATCCATTCCGTTCATATTGCCGCACTACCCTGGCACCACCCCCTGGCTTTGCGTGCTCGACACGGCCTATGCCGAAGGACTTTCGACGGATGGCAGTTTTTTCAGCGGCAGCACGTTCACGCTGCATGGCCGTTCACTGGCTTTACTCACCCGCCCACACCGGCCTACTGATACAAAATGACTTTTGAATCTTCCCTGCAGCAACTCGCCGAACTTGCCGGCATCGTTTCCGAATATCACGACATCTGGGGCAACAGGCATACCGCCTCCGACGCCACCCGCGTCGGTTTGCTGCACGCGATGGGCATTGCCTGCGACAACGAGACGGAAATTGCCGCATCCCTTGCCAACTGGCGGACGCGGCACTGGCGGCAACGCCTGGCGCCGGTGCAGGTTGCACCAGCCGGCCAACCGGTTCGCGTGCAGCTGCATCTGCCGGAAAGCGAGATGGCAACCCGCCTGCGCTGGACGCTGACACTGGAAGCGGAAGGTGACGCCAACTCGACCCTGAGTGGCGATTTCCTGCCCGCCGACCTGCCACGCCTGGAATCAACCGAGATCGACGCGACGCCCTGGCACGCGCTCGGCCTCGACCTGCCGGCCATTGCCAGCACTGGTTACCACCAGTTGCAGATCGGCGACAGTCAACTCAGTCTCATCCTGCATCCGCCGCGCTGCCATCAGGCATTTGATGAGAAACAACGTGTCTGGGGCCTGTCAGTGCAACTGTATGGTGTCCGCTCGAAGCGAAACTGGGGCATCGGCGACTTCAGCGATCTGCGCCATCTCGCCACCTGGGCGGCACAAAGCGGCGCCGACCTGATCGGGGTCAACCCGCTGCATGCGCTGTTTCCGCACAATCCCCGCCACAACAGCCCATACAGTCCGTCCAGCCGCGCATACCTCAACACGATCTATATCGATGTCGAAGCCGTGCCTGAGTATGCCGACCATGGCGGCGCCAAAGTCATCGTCGAAGCAGCCGACTTCCAGGCCCGGTTGAACGCGTTGCGGGCATCTGAACTGGTTGATTACGTCAGCGTGGCGCAACTCAAGACCATCGTGCTGGAACGCCTGTATCGACATTTCCGCAAACAGCATCTCGCCGGAAACACACCCCGGGCCGCAGCCTTCCGCGACTACCAGCGGCAAGGCGGCGCCGATCTGGCCAAGTTCTCGCTCTATCAAGCCTTGCAGGAACACCTTTACGCCGAGGACAGCAACTGCTGGGGCTGGCCGGTCTGGCCGCAAGCCTTGCGTGACCCGAATTCCGCCGCCGTCGCCGCCTTCACGGCCGAACACAACGAGCGGGTCGAATATTTCCAGTACCTGCAATGGCTGGCCGCCGAGCAACTTGAAGCCGCCAGTGCAACGGCCAGACAGCAGGGCATGCACATCGGCCTGTATCAGGATGTCGCGGTTGGCGTCGATCTTGGCGGCGCCGACACTTGGGCCGACCGTGAGTTGTTTGCCATCGGCGCGCGCATCGGCTGCCCGCCGGACGATTTCAGCCTGATGGGCCAGGATTGGGGGCTGCCACCGTGGATTCCCGAACGCCTGCATGAACAGGCCTACGCGCCGTTCATCACCATGCTGCGCGCCAACATGCGCGGCGCCGGCGCATTGCGGCTCGATCACGTGATGGGCCTGATGCGGCTTTACTGGGCGCCGCCCGGCGAAGATGCGCGTAGCGGCGCCTATCTGAACTACCCGCTGCAAGACCTGCTCGGCATCCTGGCGCTGGAAAGCCAGCGCAACCGCTGTTTGATCGTCGGTGAAGATCTCGGCACCGTGCCCGACGCGGTGCGCGGCGCGCTTTACGACCTCGGCGTGCTGACTTACCGGCTGTTCTATTTCGAACGGAATTGGGGACAGGAAAACCATGGCGCGTTCAAAATGCCGCACGAATACCCGGCGCAAGCGCTGGTTTCCGCCAGCACCCACGACCTGCCGACATTAACCGGCTTCTGGCAAGGCACCGATATCGAATTGCGCACCCGACTTGGTCTCTATCCCAGCGAAGACCAGCGTCTACGCCAGATTGAAGAACGCAGACAGGATCGTGGCCGCCTGCTGGCCACCTTGGCGCATGCCGGTTTCCTGCCGGAAGGCATTTCGCAAAATCCCGAGCTCGTACCGGAAATGACGCCCGCCCTGCTGCGCGCCATCCAGCGCTACCTTGCCAGCACGCCAGCGCAACTGTGCATGCTGCAAGCGGAAGACCTGCTCGGCCAGAACGAACAGGCCAATTTGCCGGGCACGGTCGAGCAGCATCCGAACTGGCAAAGAAAACTTCGGCTCGACATCGAGACATGGATGTCCGATAAAGATATCCAGGCAATGACCGCCGTATTGACCCATGAACGTAATAACAGGAATGAGCAGAATCAAATGAAGTCATGAAGCCGGGCCTTACCGGCAAGGAGAAGACGCATGCCGCAAATGGACTTGTCACCGAGTTTGTCACCAACAGAACTGGATGACGTTCTGGCAAGACACCGCCGCGATCCAAACCGCCTGTTGCAAATCCTGATCGAGATTCAGGCCGCGCAGCACTGGATCAGCCCGGAAAACATCGATCTGCTGGCAGCGGAATTGAATTTGCCACGCGCTCGGATTGATGGCGTCATCGGCTTCTACAGCTTCCTGCATGCCGAACCCGCCGGCCAGTTCCGCCTGCTGTTCTCCGACAACATCACCGATCGCATGCTGGGCAACCAGGACCTGATCGAATACCTGTGCAACAAACTCTGGCTGGAACGCGGCCACGTTTCCGAGGACGGCCTGGCCTCGGTCGACACCACTTCCTGCACCGGCCTCTGCGACCAGGGTCCGGCCATGCTGGCCAACGGCTTGGCGATTCCGCGTCTGACCCGCGAGCGACTGGATGAAATTGCCGAGTTGGTGCTGCAAAAAATACCGGTCACGCAATGGCCGGCCGAGATGTTCATGATTGAAGACAACATCCGCCGCAGCCACATTCTGCTTTCCAACGCGATGCCACCCGGCGATGCACTGCGCGTCGCCATCGCCCAGGTCTGCGTGCCGGGCAGCGCAGTGGAAGCCGCAGCCAACCAACGCTCCTGGCGTGAGGGCATTCCCAGTGTCGCGTTGTGCGCACCATTATCGACACTGGAAGAAATCAAGCGCTCAAACCTGCGCGGACGCGGCGGCGCCGGCTTTACCACCGGCCTGAAATGGGAGCAACGCCGATGAAGGCGAACCGGGCACATTCAAGGACCGAGTGCTGCTGACCACGCAGGCCGATCTGCTGTTCGAAGGCATGACCCTGTGCGCTTATGCCGTCAACGCCAAACAGGGGTTCCTCTATTTACGCGGCGAATACCGCTACCTGCTGGAACCCCTCAACGCGGTGCTGCAACGCCGCCGCGAAGCCAACCTGCTGGGCGCCAATATCCTCGGTCAGGCCGGATTCGATTTCGACATCGAAATCCATCTCGGCGCCGGCGCCTATGTCTGCGGCGAGGAATCGGCGCTGATCGAATCGCTCGAAGGCAAACGCGGCATTCCGCGCAACCGGCCGCCCTACCCGGTCACCCACGGTTACCTGGACAAACCGACCACGGTCAACAACGTCGAAACCTTCTGCGCCGCTGCGCTGGTCGGTCTGCATGGCGGCGACTGGTATCGCGGCATCGGCACCGCCAAATCCGCCGGCACGAAGATTCTTTCCGTCTCCGGCGACTGCGCCCGTCCCGGCATTTACGAATATCCGTTTGGTGTCACCGTGCGCCAAGTGCTGGCAGAC
>JAIFLB010000149.1 GCA_020049245.1 Betaproteobacteria bacterium
AGCATGGTGCCGGCCTTGCCGGCGGCGGCGCGGACCTTGCACGGCAAGGCGCTGCTGATCAAAGCCGGTGCGTCCATCCTGCCGCCGCTGGTGCTGATCTTCCTGGTGCTGGGCACGATTTTCATCGGCATCGCCACCCCAACAGAAGGCGGCGCGATGGGCGCAGCCGGCGCCTTGGCGCTGGCCTTGGCGAAACGCCGCCTGAGCCTCGATCTGCTCAAACAGGCGATGGATTCCACCTCCCGCCTGACCAGCTTCGTCATCTTCATCCTGATCGGCTCCACGGTATTCAGCCTGGTGTTTCGCCTGCTGGAAGGCGATCTCTGGGTGGAACACCTGCTGACCGCCCTGCCCGGCGGCGAAATCGGCTTCCTGATCGCGGTCAACCTGCTGGTCTTCGTGCTGGCGTTCTTCCTCGACTTCTTCGAGATCGCCTTCATCATCGTGCCGCTGCTCGCCCCGGTCGCCGTCACGCTGGGCATCGACCTGGTCTGGTTCGGCGTGCTGCTCGGCATCAACATGCAGACCTCGTTCATGCACCCGCCGTTCGGCTTCGCGCTGTTCTACCTGCGCAGCGTCGCCCCGAAAGTGGTGCGTACCAGCGACATCTATTGGGGGGCAATTCCGTTCGTACTGATTCAGTTGATCATGGTGGCGCTGGTGATGACCTTCCCGGAACTGGTCGGCAAACAGGTAGAAAAGCTGGAAGCCGGCATGATGGAAATCCAGCTCGACAGCACCAGCGACGACTACCTGCGGCCGCCGGAAGAGTGAACCTGCCATGATCGCCCTGACCCGCCTTCGGCTGTACGCGCTGCTGCTGTGTTTGATGCCGCTGGCTGCGCTGGCCGCACCGCCCGACCTGGCGCAAATCCGCTTGCCGCCCGGCTTCCGCATCGAACACTTTGCCAGCGTACCCAATGCACGCCAGATGGTCATGGGCAAAAACACCCTGTTCGTCGGCAGCATGAACGCAGGCAAGGTCTACGCCGTTCCGCTGCGCAACGGCCGCGCCGGGCCAGTCCGCGTTATCGCCGAAGGCCTCAAACTGCCGGTCGGCGTCGCCTTCCGCAACGGCGACCTGTACATCTCGGCCGTCAGCCGGATTCTGCGCATCCGCAACGCCGAACGCCCCGGCAACACAAAGCTGGAAACCGTGTACGACACGCTGCCGACGGACGTCCACCACGGCTGGAAATTCATCGCCTTCGGCCCGGATGGCAAGCTCTACATCCCAGTCGGCGCCCCTTGCAACATCTGCAAACCCGACCCGGATCGCTACGCACTGATCGCCCGCATCGACCTGGCCAGCGGCCAGCGCGAAATCGTCGCGCGCGGCGTGCGCAACAGCGTCGGCTTCGACTGGCATCCGCAAACCGGACAACTCTGGTTCAGCGAAAACGGCCGCGACATGCTCGGCGACGACCTGCCGCCGGACGAACTCAACCGTGTCAGCCAGCCCAGCGAGCACTTCGGCTATCCCTGGTGTCACGCCGGCACCCTGCCCGACCCGGAGTTCGGCACTGCCGGCAACTGCGCCCAATCCACACCGCCGGCACACGCACTCGGCGCCCATGTCGCCCCGCTCGGCCTCCGCTTCTACACCGGCAAGCAGTACCCGGCCCGCTACCGCAACGCCGTCTTCGTCACCGAACACGGCTCCTGGAACCGCAGCCGCAAAACCGGCTACCGAGTCATGGCCGCCATCCTCGACGGCAACCGCGTCGCAGCCTACGAACCGTTCGCCAGCGGCTGGCTTCAACACGAAGGGACTACGCGGGAAAAAGTCCACGGCCGCCCCGCCGACGTACTGGTCATGCCGGACGGCAGCCTGCTGGTATCAGACGACCACGCCGGGGCGATTTATCGGATTGTTTATCGGGAATGAGGGTTGTTGGGGCAGCGTATTTCCTGGCCCCAATACTGAGCGCCTCAAGAAATCAGAATCTCGTCTGCCGAGTCATGGGCGAAATTCTTTTCCTTGGGAAAAGACTATGAATGACGGGAGATCGGCCGAATGAGACGTCTAAGTTGCGGTCCATATTCGCGGTCTGGCCCGAATTATTCCGCGCTGCAGCGGCGAGCTCCTTGCGGATCAGCCCACCTTGCCGCGCCAGGGTGGCGAGGATTTGGCGGCAGTCCGGTGAGGGCGGCAGGTCGTCAATACGGACTGGTACAGTCAAGCTAGATTGCCCCGTCCTTGCTCACACCCTAAACCGTCCTACTGCCTCGCGCAGCTTGCCGGCCAGCCCGTCCAGTTGTCGTGCGGTATCGGCGGCATTTCCTGCGGCGGCGGTATTCTCCTCGGTCATTTGGGCGATCTGCTCCATGCGCTGAGCGACTTCCTGAACTGCGACATCCTGTTCGCGTACTGCGCCAGCAATACTGCGCACCGATTCGGTTACCTGGTCCGTATTGGCGCTGGCGGCGTCAAGCGCGCCGGTGGAAGCGACAACGCGATCGCGGGTGGAGCCGGCCTTGTCGTTCGCTTGCTGCATGCGTGCCACCGCGTCATCTACCTCGGACTGGATACCCGTGATCAGGCCAGAGATTTCGATGGTGGCCGAGGTCGTCTTCTCTGCCAGCTTTCTCACCTCATCCGCCACCACCGCAAAGCCGCGGCCCTGCTCGCCCGCACGTGCCGCTTCGATGGCGGCATTGAGCGCTAGCAGGTTGGTCTGGTCAGCGATGTCCTTGATGGTCTGCACGATGCCGTAGATATGGCGCGAGCTTTCGGCCAGATGTGCGATGTCGCCGCTGGCTTTCCCGATCATGCCGGCAAGCGCATCGACGTTGGCGGCAGTCTCGCGTACGGCGGCCAGCGTGTATTCAATTTCGGTGCGTGCGCGTGTCGCTGTTTCGTCGGCGTTCTTCGCATTGCTGGCCGTTTCGGAGATGCTCACCGAGGTTTGTTCGACGGCGGCGGCCACCGCCGAGGCGGCTTCGGATTGGGCGCTGGAACTCTTTTCCACTTGCACGCCTGCCGTGGCCATGGACTGCGCAGCGGCAGCGATGGCTTCGGCGGATTGGCGGGTGTCGCCGACCAGGGCGGCAATCTTCGCCATCATCTTGTCGAAGGCGGCGGCGGTGCGGCCGACTTCGTCCTGGCTGGCAATGTTCGCCCGCAGGGTGAGGTCGCCGGTTTGCTCCACGTGGACGAGGGTGTCTTGCATCTTGGCCAGCGGCGGGATGATGGAGCGGATGATATAAAACGCAAACCCGGCACCGAACAGCGAGCCGAGCACAAAAAATGCGATCAGCATGCGGATCGCAGTGTGCTCGGTCTCTTCGGCATGTTTCGCCGACTTCTCGGTGAATTGCCCGCCTGCCTTGTGCAGTGCTTCGAGTTCGTGCGTGAGCGTATCGGCTTCCTTCTCGACCTTGCCGGCCAACGCCTCGGCTTCGGGCAGATTGCCAGAATTGATTTTGCCGACCAGTTCTGACAATGCTTTCTGGTACTCAGCCGATTCCTTCACGATCTTTTTGAGTTCTGACATCACTTTTTCGCCTTCCTGGCGAGAGTGTTCGTCCTTGGCAGCGACCATCTTCTGGCCGATTTCCACGGCCCGCTTGATCTCTTCGTTGATCTTGTCGTTGAAGGCGAGCAGTCCATTTTCGAGCGACTTCAGGTCGGCTTGGCCGCTGTTGACATCGGCTGCGCGCATCATCTTTTCAAGGAAGATTTCCTGTTCGAGCTGGTATACCTCCAGTTCCCCCAGCACTGCGGTCAGCGGAATGTCGGTTTCGGCAATGTCCCCAAGCTCGTTGCCGATCTTGTTCATCGAGACGATGCCGATCAGCGATGCAATGGCGATGATGAGGATAAGGACCGCTGTAAGAAGTTTGAGGCGCAAGTTGATGGACATAAGAAATCACCGCTAAAAACCGCAGTAGTCTGATGTGTAAAGACGAAAGACTATTATTTGGGGGGAAGGGTAGTCAACGGCTTCGGCGGCAGCTCCGGAAGCGCCCATGACTATCCGTCAGGTGCTAGCGACTTGCGGACCATAGCTGACCCAAGATCGATTCAGCATTCAATCAATCGATGATCTGCAACCCCGCATCAATGCAAACTCGGCGCGCCCTGTTCCGCCGGGAAGCCGGTGCGCATTTCTTCCGCAGTGGCCTGACGCACGGAAACCACGTCGACCGAGCACATGGCGTTCTTGCCGGCCAGGGGCGGGTTGGCGTCGAGGGTGACGATGCCGTCGGCGATCTTGACGACGCGGAACATCACGGTTTCGCCGGCTTCGTTCTGGAATTCGGCTTCGGCGCCGAGGCGGCGGTAGGTCGGCGGGACGTTTTCGAAGGCTTCTTCGATGATCAAACCCGGGTCAGCGTGACCAAACGCCAGTTCCGGCGTCAGTTGCACTTCCACCCGCTCGCCAACGCGATGGCCTTCCAGGCCTTGTTCGATTTCGACGAACAGGCCGCTTTTGGCGCCGTGCACGTAGCCGGTGGGCATGTCTTGCTGGCCCATGATCTGGCCTTCTTCGGACAGCACGGAATAGGTGATGAACACCACCTTGCCTTTTGTGATGATTTCGTCGTCGTGGCTCATGTTCAACTCCTGAAGCGATTTACAAAGGGGCGCGAGTTTACCGGAGGGGAACGATATCGACGCGCACCTGGACTTCGGTGGCGTCTTCGGCTTGCCAGGTCAGCGTCAATTCCACTGCCTGCATGATCTTCTCGAAACCTGCCTCGGATTGCGACACAGTGAAATGCGGCTGCGCCCTGATCCGCGCCGGGCGGTTGGTTTCCAGCTTGATCGCGGCGCCCAGATAGTGATCTTCCAGCGTCACCGCCTTGAGTTCGTTCCAGGTAAACGTTTGGCCGAAGCCGCCGGGAATTTCGCCATTGACCACGTAGCGCCCGGCCGGACCGTCGCAACTGGGCAGGGCAATGTTCAGGCGGGTCGACAGGCGGCCATTGCCGACCGCTTTCAATGCGACGGTGAGCCGGTTGTCCTGCACGCTGTAGATCTTGGCGACGCGGGTGGCCTCCTTGCCCTCGCCGGCCTGACCGATGCATAACACCGCGCCGCCCTGCACCACGGTGCTGCTGTATTCCACTGGGCGCTTGGCGTCGAAATCGGTCCAGGTTTCGGCGAACCAGCCGCGACTGCGGGTATCCGGCCGCAGGTCGTCCGGCTTGATCTCGTGCTTGAAGCGCACTGCGTCATGCGCCGAGGCAATGCCTTCGCCTTGATGATTGCTGGACGCACCTGCCCTGGCCTTGGCGTGGTAATGCTCGGTGTAGCGTTTCAGTGTATCGGCGAAGTTCTGCGCCAGCGGATAGCTCGACAGTTCGATCAGCGACGCGTCCTTGTCCGGCCGCAGGACAGCTTGCAGCGACAGGCTGGAGAGGAAGACTTCGTCGATGCCGTCCATGTCGATGTCGCCGGAGAACTGCGCCGGCCGCGTTTGCAAACCGTCCAGCCGGCGTTCCAGGCTGATCAGCGCACGCCAGACCGCGCGTCGCAGGTGCGGCAGATAGATGCCGCCGAACAGGCCGTGCCAGTAAGCGTCGTTGGCTTGCGCTTCATGCAGCAGTTCGACCAGATCCTGGCGAATCTGATCCGCCGGCAGGCTGGCCAGACGCGCTGACAGACCCAGCATGCGTTTGTGCATCCAGTTGGCTTCCGGGTAGCGGGTCAGGAAGTTCTTCCAGATGCCGCCGCGAATGAACTGACGGTCGCGTTCCAGCACGCCTTCGTGTTGCGCCGCACGCACGAGTTCGGCATAGCGTTCAGCCGCCGGCGCCGGCAACGTCCATTCGCCCATTTCGCTATATGAAACGTTGGGCAGGTAGACCACGCCCCGCGTTGGTGAAGCGGCATGGTAATCGCGGAAATGCCGGCTCTGGATCAGCGATGAATTCAGTACACCTTCAATGAACTGGGTCAGCCAGCCTTGCTGGTAAACCCATTGATGGGTTTCCGGCCAGATGCCGAATTTCTCGATGTCGTCAAAGTAGATCGCGGCGGCGTGCGTGCTGTCATTCGCCTGCGCTTCGATGAACGCAATGGCTTCCTGCGCCGGCGTGAACGGCAGACGGTGGCGCAGCGCCTCGGAAATCGGGAACAGATCAAGCCGGCGGCCTTCTTCCTCGGTGGTGTGGTAGCCGTTCAGTTTCTCTTTCTCAACGCCGGCGCAAAGAAAGTGATAGTCATCGACCATAACGTACTCGATGCCGGAATCGACCAGCGCCGGCACCACGGTGGCTTCCCAGACACGTTCGGTGAGCCAGGCACCGCGCGGTCGCTGGCCGAATATCTGTTCGATGCGGTCAGACATCGCCGCCAGCTGGCTCAGGCGGTCGCGGTTGGGAATCGCCGCCAGCACCGGTTCCATGTCGCCGGCGCCGAAGAATTCGACCTGGCCGCGCGCCGCCATTTCAACCAGCAAGGCCATATCTTCCGGGTGATGCGTGAACAACCATTCAAGCAGCCAGCCGGAGGCATGTAGCGCGAAGCGGAAATCCGGGTAACGGTGAACCGTTTCGAAAAATGGCTTGTAGCAACGCTGATGCGCGTCTTCCATCACCTCCGGGAAGTTGCCGACCGGTTGATGGGCGTGGACACCGAAAAGAAGGGAAACAGTCTGGCTCATACAGGTCTCGTGGGTTGATCAGCGCCGGGGTTCAGCGTTTTGTTTGGTGTTTTGTTTGGTGTCTCGCTCACCCTCCGAATGCTGGCGAAGGTGGGATCGAGCATGTTCATAAATGCGTTCAAGATCGTCTGGTGAAACATCAATAAATCCTTCCATCGAGCGCAACGCGGCGAGCAGATCCTCCTCGCGAAAGACCGGTTTCACCGGCGTCAGCGGACGCGGCGCAAAAGCCAACGGATAGTGCCGTCCCGGTAACAGGTTGTTGACCAGCAAAGCGGCGACGACCAGCACCAGGCCATTCAGCAATACCACGCCGATGAACCCGAAACCCTCCGCCTGTAGCGCAGCGCCACCCAGAATCGGCAACAGCGCGGTACCGCCACCGGGCGCGTGCAGACAGCGCAGCGTCATCTGTAGCAGCACGGTCAGCATGATTGCCAACATGCAGGCGAGAATGGAATTTTCAACCAGCAGCGTTGCCAGCAGCCCGGATAGCGCGCCGACCAGATGGCCGCCAATCACCGCCCAGGGCTGCGACAGCGGACTGTGATGCACGGCGATCACCAGAATGGTCGAAGCGCCCATCGAGGCGGCGAGAAATACCTGATAGTTTCCCGGCAGCAGGGCATGGCTTAGCCAGGCGTTGAGCGAGATGGCAAGCCCCGCCGCGAGCGCACTGAGCAGTATTTCACGCCGGCTGATCGCGGTTTGCGGCGGGAACAACTTCTGCAGCAAAGTCATCCGGTCACACTCCCCACCGCATCACACTCCGCGCCGCATCACGCCACCCGCCTCCATCGCGCCACCGCCCTGGCAGAGCGGACTGTCGAGATAATTCGGCGGGAAGACGCGCAGGGTTTGGTAAAGACGCTTGAGTTTCTGACGGTAGACACGGTCGAAGCTGGCGACGGCGTCGGCCGGGTTGTAATCGCCGAACCACCAGAACCAATCCGAGCTTTCGCACGATTTCAGCAGCGCCTCGGCCTCGCGCTGCAACTCGTCCGGCAAGGTGGCAATGGCAACGTCGTATGCCTGCTTGGCGGCGACCAGCCAGTCCCAACCGCGATTCTTGGCCGGATCTCCCATCCAGGTGCAGAAATCGCCGTACACCCAGCTGCCCGCAACCAGACGCGGCAGCGCGGCGGTCGAGTGCGGATGCAGTTCGAGATATTCGCTGAACGTGGTGGCGCGCAAGGAGGCGTGGTCGGACAACGCGGCAAACAGCTCGGAGAGAAAATAGAAGCCGTTGAACGGGTAATACTCCCAGGCGTTTTCGCCATCCAGAATGATGCTGACCACCGGATTTGGCGAGTTTGCATGCCGGCGAACTTCATCCAGCGCGTGCAGAAAATGGCGCGCCGCATCGCTGCCGTGCCAGCTTTTGTACTCGAAGCCGATCAGATCGGAGAGATGGTCATCGCGAAAAAACAGCACCGTGTCGGCGCCCGACAACCGATAAGGCGTGTAGCACCAGTGCGCCTTGTGCGACAAATCAATGCCTGCAGCGGCCAGGCTATGCCGCAATACGGCTTCGCCGCTGGCGATCCATTTGACGCCGGATTTGGCCAGCAAGCGCACGGCGGCATCGGACACGCCGCCCTCGGCCGGCCAGAACCCGGCCGGGGGCTGGCCAAACTGGACTTGATGGGTTTCCAGCGCCGCATCGATGTGGGCGCGGGCGCGCTTCTCACCGCCGGGGTAGGCAGTGGCTTGCGGCAGTTCCAGATCAGGCCGCGCTTCGCGCGCGACCTGAAAATCAAGCAGCAGCGGCAAGATCGGGTGGCTGTGCGGCGTCGCCGAGAGTTCGATCTGGCCAAGCTCCGCCATCGCGCGATAGCGCGGCAGCAAACTGGCGATGACTTCGCCGTAGAGATCAAACAGATTGCGCCGATCCTGTGGACTGAAAGCCTCGCCCTTGCGAATCATTGCAAGCACATCAGGCCTTGCGCGGCGCACGGTTTCGCCGGTCCAGGCCAGGTGATACCAGGTCACCAGATCGGCCAGGTATTGCTCGGAGAGATAAGCCAGGCCGCTTTCTTCATCTTCTGCGATGGTTTTCCACAGGATGTAGAGTCGCTTGTAGGCGGGAAACGGCTCCAGCATGGTGGGGTGATTGACCTTGAAACATTGCTCGACCAATTGCCGTTTTTCTGCCGCCGGCAGCGCGTACAAATCGCTGGCGATCAAACTGGCGAGCAACGGATCGCGTAGCTCGCCAGTGGCGAACTGGTCGCTGTAATCGAGCAACTGGGCGGTCAGCGTTGGCACGAAATTGACCACGCAACGCAGATTCGGCGCGGCTTCCAGAAGCGCCGCCATGTCGGCGTAATCTTTCATGGCGTGGAGATAGGTCCACGGCAACTGGTAGCGCCCATCCGCATCGCGATAATCGGGCTGGTGAAAATGCCAGCAAAAAACGAGATGAAGCACGATGTCCCGCCCACAAACGAAAAGGCGGCCATTTTAGCCGCCTTGGGACTGCCCTAAACGCTTACCGCAACAGGGTCATCGGATGATGGGTCACCGAAATTGGTGGAACGCCTGTCCAAGCATTTCCGGGGTCACCAGCGTGACGCCCTTCTTGGTGACGTGGAACAGCTTTTCGTCTTCCGCGCGATTGACACCGATGCTCATGCCGGGCGGAATGATGCAGCCCTTGTCGATCACCACTTTCTTCAGGATCGCGCCTTCGCCGATCCGCACATCCGGCAACACCACCGCTTCTTCCAGGAAGGCGCCATCCTTGACCCGGACATTGGAGAACAACACCGAATGCTTGACGGTGGCACCGCTGATGATGCAACCACCGGAAACCATCGAATCGACCGCCATGCCACGCCGGTTTTCTTCGTCGAAAACGAATTTGGCCGGCGGCAATTGTTCCTGATAGGTCCAGATCGGCCAGTCCTTGTCATACAGATTCAGGTCAGGTGTGATGTTGGCGAGATCGAGATTGGCTTCCCAATAGGCATCGACAGTTCCGACATCGCGCCAATACGGCGGCTCGCCTTCGCCATGCACGCAGCTGTCGTTGAAGCTCTGGGCATAGACGCGATAACCAGTATCGATCAGGTGCGGAATGATGTTTTTGCCGAAATCATGTTCGGATTTCGAGTCATCGGCATCGCGCACCAGTTGCTCGAACAGGAAGGCGGCGTTGAAGACATAGATGCCCATCGAACACAGCGCGGTATCCGGCTTGCCCTGCATCGGCGTCGGGTTCGCCGGCTTTTCTGCAAAGGAAACGACGCGCGACTCTTCGTTCGTCGCCATGACACCGAATGCGGCCGCCTCCTTCAGCGGCACTTCGATGCAAGCCACCGTCATGTCGGCCTCGTTGCGCACGTGGTTGGCGATCATTTCGCCGTAATCCATCTTGTACACGTGATCGCCGGCCAACAGCAGCACGTATTCCGGCTTGTAGACACGCAGGATGTCGAGGTTCTGATACACCGCATCCGCCGTGCCCTTGTACCAGGTCTCTTCCGCCACCCGCTGTTGCGCCGGCAACAGATCGACGAACTCGTTGAACTCGCCGCGCAGGAAACCCCAGCCGCGCTGCACGTGTTTGATCATCGAATGCGACTTGTACTGGGTCACCACACCAATCCGGCGGATGCCCGAATTCATGCAGTTGGACAGCGGGAAATCGATGATGCGGAACTTGCCGCCAAACGGCACTGCCGGCTTCGCGCGCCAGTCAGTCAGTTGCATCAGGCGACTACCACGACCACCGGCAAGAATCAGCGCCACGGTGTTTTTGGTCAGCAGACTGACAAATCTTGGATATTCTTTTTGCACGCCCTGTCTCCTCAATGGCATTCATGATCAGCTAAGAGTGAAATAATAACCGATAGATATATCCTGAATAAGCTCTAAGTGTTTTTAAGCGGTTCAGGCAAACGCTGGATTGCTTCAGCACGGTATCCAGCAACGATTGGCAAGCGTTATTCTTGCGCCATTAATTGGTAGATTTGATTACAAAAGACCACTATGCCCCAGTCTCTCGAACGTCTTCTCAGCGCCCGTCACCACGACCCCTTCGCCATTCTCGGCATGCATCCCGCCCCGGAAGGCTGGGCCTTGCGGGTATTCCGCCCGGCTGCCAGCCGGGTCACGCTGTTGTTGCCGGACAGCCGCGCCGAAATGACCCAGGTCGATGTTGGTGGCCTGTTCGAATGGCGTGGCCAGTTGGCGCCGCCGCGGCCCTGGCGCCTGGAAATCGTGGAAGGCGACCACCAATTCGAGATCATTGACCCATACGCCTTCGGCCCGCTGCTG
This sequence comes from Betaproteobacteria bacterium, assembly GCA_020049245.1. Lineage (GTDB taxonomy): Bacteria > Pseudomonadota > Gammaproteobacteria > Burkholderiales > Thiobacillaceae > PFJX01. The sequence goes on from JAIFLB010000149.1 coordinate 10,896, forward strand.
TCGGATCAGGAAATGTACCTGTTCAACGAAGGCAAACTGCTTGAAGCCTGGCGCAGTCTGGGCGGCCACAGCATGCAGGTGGATGGCGTCGATGGCGTCCGCTTCGCGGTCTGGGCGCCGAATGCCGAACGCGTCTCGGTGGTGGGCGGCTTCAACAACTGGGATGGCCGCATCCATTCAATGCGTGCCCGAGGTGGTTCCGGCATCTGGGAATTGTTTATTCCCGGCCTCGCCGCCGGCGACCTGTACAAGTTCGAAATCCGCAATCGCGAAACCGGCGCGGTCGTCGTCAAGGCTGACCCGTTCGCGCGCCAGTTCGAGATGCGGCCGAGCAATGCCGCCGTGGTGCCCGCCACCAGCACGCATGCCTGGAACGACCAGGACTGGATGCGCAACCGCGCCCAGCGCGACTGGCTGCATACCGCAATGAACATCTACGAAATCCATGCCGGCTCCTGGAAACTGCATGCCGACGGCAGCTTCTTCAACTGGCGCGAACTAGCCGACACACTGGTGCCTTACGCCGCCGACATGGGTTACACCCACATCGAACTGATGCCGGTCACCGAACATCCGCTCGACGCCTCCTGGGGCTACCAGACCACTGGCTACTTCGCGCCCAGTTCGCGCTTTGGCAGCGCCGACGACTTCCGCCATTTCGTCGATGCCTGCCACCGCGCCAACCTCGGCGTCCTGCTCGACTGGGTGCCCGGCCACTTCCCGATGGATGCCTGGGCGCTGGCACGTTTCGACGGCACCGCGCTGTTCGAACATGAAGACCCGCGCCTGGGCGTGCACCAGGACTGGGGCACCTACATCTTCAATTATGGCCGCGCCGAGATCAAAGGCTTCCTGCTTTCCAGCGCGCATTACTGGTTGTCCGAATTCCACCTCGATGGCCTGCGCGTCGATGCGGTCGCCTCCATGCTGTATCTGGATTACTCGCGCAAACACGACGAGTGGTTGCCGAACAAATATGGCGGCCGCGAAAACCTGGACGCGATCGACTTCCTGCGCGAAATGAATTCGATGGTGCACGAACGCTTCCCCGGCGCGCTCACCATCGCGGAAGAATCGACCGCCTGGCCGATGGTGTCGCGTCCTGTCTACCTCGGCGGCCTCGGCTTCTCGATGAAATGGAACATGGGCTGGATGAACGACACGCTGAGCTACATCCAGCAAGACCCGATCTACCGCCGCTACAACCACAACAACCTGACCTTCGGCC
>JAIFLB010000132.1 GCA_020049245.1 Betaproteobacteria bacterium
AAGCCAAATAAGCCGGAGACTGAAAAATGATGCCCTTCGATATGCGCCCCGACGCGGTCATGCAGGAACTCACGGCCTATGGCCAGAAGCTCTCGCATGGTATGAAAAACCTGATGGAAGTCGGTGAAATCAGCACCGGCGTCACCCCCAAAACGGTGATCTATCAGGAAGACAAACTGACTCTGTTCCGCTTCAACCCGAGCGCTGAAAAGGTGGCGAACAAAACCCCGCTGCTGATTGTTTACGCCCTGGTCAACCGTCCCTACATGGCTGACATTCAGGAAAACCGCTCCACCGTCAAAGCGCTGATGGATGCCGGCCAGGATGTCTATCTGATCGATTGGGGTTATCCGGATCGCGCCGACCGTTACCTGACGCTGGACGACTACATCAATGGTTATCTAGACCGCTGCGTCGACGTGATCTGCGAACGCCACCGCATCGACAAGATCAATATCCTCGGCATCTGCCAGGGCGGCACTTTCTCGCTGTGCTACTCCGCGCTGCATCCGGAAAAGGTGAAGAACCTGGTCACCATGGTGACGCCGGTCGACTTTCAGACACCGGACAACATGCTGTCGCACTGGGTGCAACAGGTCGACGTCGATCTCGCGGTCGATACCATGGGCAACGTGCCTGGCGAAATGCTGAACTGGACCTTTCTCAACCTGAAGCCTTACCAGTTGATGGGCCAGAAATACCTCGGCTTGCTCGATACGCTTGACGATCCGGAAGCGCTGAAAAACTTCCTGCGCATGGAAAAGTGGATTTTCGACAGCCCCGATCAGGCCGGCGAAGCCTTCCGCCAGTTCATCAAGGATTTTTACCAGCAGAACAAACTGCTGAAAGGCGGTTTGGAAATCGGCGATCCGGTCAACCTGAAGAACGTCAGCATGCCGGTTCTCAACGTTTTCGCCGAGCAGGATCATCTGGTACCGCCCGACGCTTCACGCGCCATGCGCGGCAAGTTGGGTACCAAGGATTACACCGAGTTGTCCTTTCCCGGTGGCCATATCGGCATCTACGTCAGCGGCAAGGCGCAGAAAACCGTACCGCCGGCGATCGGCAAATGGTTGGACGAGCGAAGCTGATCCTGTTGTAACGACTGTTTGCGGATTTTGAAATGGCCTGACCGGTTTTCCGATCAGGCCATTTTATTTTTTAAAGGTACTGGTACATTGAATCCATTGGAGTGATGAATATAAAATTAATTGTAGTTACATATAAATTTATAATCAGAAACGTATTTTGTAATGACATGCGAAATTGCAACAAATGTATTTAATAACATTCTGATTTATTGAAATAAATTTTGGTTGGTTTGGGCGGTTCAGGCGAAGATTTCGGCATTCGCTGTTTAATCTTTGTTCATGAAAAGGTTTCCCATGTCCAGCCTGAAAAAAATCTCACTTGCCGTCGCGTTGATCGCCGCTTCTTCCACCCCGTCATTTGCATTTTTTGATGGTCTGACCAGCGTCACCAATAACCTGATCGACAGTACCGAAAGTGTGACCAACAATACCGTCAACAACGCCACCACCACAGTGCTGTCGCTTTCCAGCAATCCCGGCAAGATGGCCGACCGGATTGGCCAGATGGCAGATCGGATTGGCTACATGGGTGACCGGATCGTCACCACCGAAGGCATCGTGGCTGGCGTCGCTCACAAGATGATGGATACCGCCAAACCAGCGCAACCGGTTCAGCAACAGCGTGCCTGGGGTTATGCGCCAGTGGCGCCCGCGCCGTCACCGGTTGGATATCAATACAACGCCAACAACTCTGGTTACGGCTATGCACAACCGGCGCCGGTCCAGCACGTCAATGCCAATCCTTACATGCCGTATGCCGCTCCGGCGCATGCTCCGGCGCCAAACTATGGCTACGTTCAGCCTGGCAATGAGCGCTATTCGGCTTCGAACATGATTTTCGGTGTGCCAGGCGCCACATACACGGCAGCCCGCCAAGCCCCAGCAACTGCGCCTGCAAGTCAGATGTATGGTTCCAATAACTATGCATCAGGCTACGGCTTTGCCAAGCAACCGGTACAGTCAAAGGTGAGCAGCAACTGTGGTTACTCTTATGGTGTCCCGGTGAGCTGCCGCTGATTTTCGTCTGTTGATCCTGCTTGGGCTGGCGGGTTTCGAGGCTGTTTCGAGCGAAACCCGCTAACAATTATCCCAGTGAAGTGCTTTAGTGATGCTTTAACAATAAGCTTCAAGCGGATGAAGTTAAAAGATAATATTGATTATTGGTGAGTATCAATTCGACTGCTTCTGCTTGACGTATTCGCACAGGATTTGATTGATCCGGGTTTGCCATCCATCTCCGGAAGCTTTGAAATGATCCAGTACTTCCCGACTGAAACGCATCGTAACCAACACTTTGGTTGGCTTTTTTTGGCGCCCTCGCTGGCCTGGAAGACGGGATTTTTCATTTTCACTACAGCTTTCTTGTTCCTGATTCGGAATCAAATGTTCTCTCTGATGCGAATTCAGCACGATGTCAGATATCGCTTGGGCGTCGGTTTCCACTGACTCAGTGTTTTTCTGACCAGGATAAAAATCAGGATCGCGTTCCATTCTGTTTTCCCGCGCGGCAAAGAAGTTGAAATTAACTGCTTGTAACGTAGTAACAAAATAAACCATCTATTTAATTGTTATTGCAATCAACTGTTCATCAGTATCAACAGGCTGATTGTAATTACCAATAAATATTGCCGATTCATTCGGGCTATCTATTCCATGACCAATTAAACGTGCAATTCAGTCAGCCAGTCTGATCAGAGTCGGAACAGCCAGAGATTTAAGCCAATCGCTGGCTCCGAACTACATAGGGAAGTTCATCCATATCCGTCAAGGTTGTACATATGCGAGTTCAGCAGACATTCGACTGATTGTCTAGGACAAATATAATTAAACGCTAATATAAAGGCGAAAAAAACGATTGTCAATCGTTATGTCCAGGACAAACAGAGGTGTTTGCTGCTTTTAACCGATGAATCGGTCCGGGGTTGAAACGATCGGGCGGCTGACTGTTGAGGCTGACTGTTGAAGATCCGAATGGATAGTCAGCGTAGATTCAGGTCGGCTCCTGCTTCAGAACCGTTCATTGGTGCGCATATAGCGCCACTCTCCAACCGGTACCTTACCCATCGATACACCGCCAAGTCGCAGGCGTTTCATCGATACCACTTGCAGGCCAACGGCTTCGCACAGTTTCGCAATGTGTCCAATCTGAGCGCCTTTAAGTGCGACGCGCAGGCGGGATTCGTTTTGCCAACTGACTTTGAGAGAAGTCGGTGTTCGGCCATTGAAGGCAACACCCCGGTTCAGCCGCTTGATGCCTTCTGGCGTCTTGCATGCTGTCAGGTCGCCGGCGACTTCAACCACCAGTTCATGTTCGACTGTGGCGGCATCTTCGGTCAGCTTGCGGGCGATGCGCCAATCCTGGGTGAACACCACCAGGCCGCTGGCTTCTGCTTCAAGCGGGGCACAGGCTGTCAGCTGATTGAAGTGCATCTTTAGCGGATGCATGCCGGAGGTATCTTCCGACCACAAATTGTCGATACCGAGAGTTTGTAAAGCAGCCGCCTGATCGAGAAGCAAGTCAGTGTGGAAACTGGCTGGTTTGTGCAGCAGCAGCGTGACCGGCTCTGTTTCCGCCGGGTTGGCTTGCGGGTCGATTTCAATCGGCTGATCCGCGACCCGGAAATGCGGTTCTTCAACCTGCACACCATCAACCTTTACCCAGCCTCCGGCAATGATCCTCTCGGCTTCGCTGCGCGAACAGGCACGAAGTTCTGCAACGCGTTTGGCAAGGCGGATGGATTCGGTCATGGATATCAGAAGCCGGGGAGGGGAGGGGCCGCGATTCTACGTGCTGGGTGGCTTGGCGCCCCCGCAACTTGCGCGCTCGAACTCTTTTCTTAATCTAAACCGTGTTCATCGCAATCGGAATTCGCCGCGCGCCAAAAGGTTTTTCGTATTGGCCAAAACGGCCAGCAATCGCCTGGCCGCAATGCGGGCAATGGCCGGTTGCATCCAGTACGTAGTTGCCAATGTCGTACCAGTCACGCACGATTAACGCGGCTTTGCACGCAGGGCAGAAAGTGGTGCCACCCTGCGTGTCGTGAACATTACCGGTGTAAACGTAGTGCAGACCGGCTTCGAGGGCGATCTTGCGGGCTCGCTGCAATGTTGCCGGTGGAGTAGAGGGCAGGTTGTCGAGCTTCCAGTCCGGGTGAAAAGCGGTGAAGTGCAAGGGCACATCCGGACCCAGTTCGCGCGCGATCCAATCCACCATGGCGTGAATCTCGGCATCACTGTCGTTCAATGTCGGAATCAGCAGGGTGGTGATCTCGAACCAGGTGTTTGTTTCGCGTTTCAGATAGATCAATGAGTCAAGTACCGGTTGCAACTGGCCAGCACAATATTTGACATAAAAATCGTTCGTGAAGGCTTTCAGATCGACATTCGCGGCGTCCATGCCGGCATAGAACTCGACCATCGCGGCCTGGTGAATGAAACCGGCGGTGACGGCGACGGTCTGAATCCCGTGCTGGCGGCAGGCGGCGGCGGTATCGAGGGCATATTCGGCAAAGATCACCGGGTCGTTGTAAGTAAACGCGACGCTCTTGCAGCCCAGTTTCTGGGCAACCTGGGCAATCTTTTCCGGGCCGGCGGATGCCATCAGCCGATCCATGTCCCTTGATTTTGAAATGTCCCAGTTCTGGCAGAACTTGCAGGCCAGGTTGCATCCGGCGGTGCCAAATGAGAGTACCGAACTGCCGGGATAGAAATGATTCAGCGGTTTCTTCTCGATCGGATCGACGCAAAAACCTGAACTGCGTCCGTAGGTGGTGAGCACCATTTTGCCATTCTGCATTTTGCGCACGAAGCAGGCGCCGCGCTGCCCCTCATGCAGTTTGCAGTCACGCGGGCAGAGATCGCACTGAATGCGGCCATCCTCAAGCGCATGCCACCAGCGCGCCGGATAGTCGGTTTCGGGCGGATTTGTGGCTTGATTTGTGGCTTGAGAGGTCATGTCGCCTCCTTGAATTTCTCCACCTGGTAGCGTGAAAGATGCAGGTCATCCGCCCAGAAATCGGCAGCCAAACCGGCTTTGCGTTTCAGGTGACTGATGAAATCGCGCGCTTCCGGCAGTTGTTCCCAGACTTGCGGCAGGAAGGTGGCACGATGCCAGCCATGTTCCAGAATCAGGCCGTCGATGCCTGGCCGCAACTGCGCCAGCGCGTCGGCCTCATCGGTGAACTGGATCGGTGTGGCGGGCGATAGCAGCGAGACTTCAACTTGTATGCCAGCTAGTTCATTCTGGGTCAGTGGCGGAAAGCGTGGGTCTTTGAAAGCGGCGGCGCGGGCATTCGATTGCACATCGTCGAACAGACTTCGATTCGCTTCCAGGCTGCCGATGCAGCCGCGTAATTGGCCATTCTGAGTCAATGTGACGAACACCGCGCCCGGCTGATCGAGCCAGTCCGGATGCGGCAATTGTGGGTTTGGCAATTGTGTGTGTGGAAATTGTTTTTTCGCTTCATCAAACTCGCGGGCAATCGCCTGCCGCGCCAAGGCAGTCAGCAGCCGTCCCTGTTCAGTGCTGTGTCCGGTCATGATTCGCCTCCATCAGTGCGAATGCGCCATAACCGACGACCCGCCCATGATCGCCCGAGGTATCGCCGGAATTTCGCAGATCCAGCAGGTGCGGCACCAAGCCATGCTGTTGTGCCGCCAGGTTCAGGCCATTGATTGGATAGGCGCCGCAGGCTTGCTCTCCTGCCAGATGACTGTCCAGCCGGAGAATGGCATTCGCGGTGTCGCGGTCGATCTGTTTCGCTTCCGCATAGGGCAGGAAATGCGATAGATCGGAACTCACCACGATCAACGTTTCGTCGCCGCCCCAAAGTCGGTCAAGCACTTCCGCCACCTGTTCCGGCGTGGCGCCGCCAACCGCCAGTGGAATCAGCATGAAGGCATCCAGCACGGTTTGCAGGAAGGGCAGGTGGACTTCCAGCGAATGCTCTTCTTCATGTGCCGCCGGCGAGACGCTGACTTGTGGCAGATCGGCAATCGCATCAACTCCGGCTTGATCCAGCTTCACCAAGCCGAGTGGAGTTTCAAACGCGTCAACGCCAGGCAAAGCCAGCCCGGACACCCAGACCCGGTGCACCGGACCCAGCAACACCACCCGCTTGATCATTTTTCGCAACGGTTTCAGTAGCACATAAGCGGAAGCGGCGATCGAGCCGGAGTAGACATAACCGGCATGCGGCACGATCAGCGCTTTCGGATGACTGGCAAGTTCTCTCACCGATGGCTTGGCCTTATCAAAGCATTGCGATATCAGATGACGCAACGCATCTGGTTGAGCCGGATAAAAGGCGCCCGCAACGGCGGTAGGTCGGATATTCATCATGGTTGGCTCCCGGAAAATGTGACCTTCTCACTTAGAATCTAGGGCACTTCCACCCGCTTACAAGCCATGTCGCAATACTTTGCATTGCTTCCCGCCGCCGGTGTCGGCGCCCGCATGGGCGCCGAGCATCCCAAACAATATTTATTGATCCATGGTCGGCCGATGATTTGGCATGCGATCCGCGCCTTTGAACGGCATCCGGCGATCAGCCGCACCTATGTGGTCATTTCAAAGCAGGATGGCTGGTGGGACGGTTTTGACTGGTCGGCTTTCAGCAAGCTGGTGGTGCTGCGTTGCGGCGGTGAAACGCGGGCCGAAAGTGTGTTGAACGGCTTGCGCGCCTGTGCGCCGGAAACGGGTGGCGTCCTGGGCGACGACTGGATGTTGGTACACGATGCCGCCCGGCCCTGTTTGTCGCCAACCTTGCTCGACAAGCTGCTGGCAGAACTGGAAACCGACCCGGTTGGCGGCATCCTGGCCGCACCGGTGTCAGATACCTTGAAACGGCAAACCGAAACTGGCCGCATCGCCGCCACCGTCCCGCGCGCTGGCCTTTGGGGCGCGCAGACGCCGCAGATGTTTCGCCACGCTACCTTGCTGCAAGCGCTGGAAAAGGCGGGCAGTGCAGTGACTGACGAAGCTTCCGCCATCGAAGCATTGGGCATGGCGCCGAAACTGGTCGAGAGCGATCTGACCAATCTGAAAGTGACCTATCCACGTGATCTGGATGTGGCGACCTGGCTGCTGGCGTCGGACTCAAACTGAGGTTTTAGTCGTCGCCTCGTCGAGCCTTTGGATGCGCTGCATCGAATGATGGATGGGGCATTTTTAACCCATCTTGCGAACTAAACAGGCTGCATTGCATGATCAAAACAACGCCCGTTTTTTCTCGCAACGATCTGTTGCATAACCCCGGAGCAAACAGAAAATGAATTTGATCATCGAGTGGAACAACATTGCGCTTGAGGCCATCCGCGCCATTGGCAAACTACCTTTCAGCAGCCCGGACCGTGAACGCGGCGGACCGCCCCAAGTTGCCCGTTCCATCGGCATCATCTTCACCGCGATTTATGATGCCTGGGCCGCCTACGACAACGTCGCCAAGCCAGCCCACAGCACCACGCCGCGCCGGCCTGCCGCGCAACGCACCCTTGCAAATCGGCGCAAGGCGGTCAGCCAGGCCGCCTATCGCGCCATCGTCGACCAGTTTCCACCCTCCATCTTCGGGCTTTGCAATGTCACCTTCATGTCCGAGTACGAGTGCATGCTGGAGGCAAAACTCGCCGCCGAGGGAATCGCCATCGGCGACATCAACACCAATGCAAACAATCCGGTCGGTGTGGGCAATCTGGCAGCCAATGCCGTGCTGGCATTCCGGCATGCCGACAATGCAAATCAGGCCGGGCTTTACGCGGATACCTCGGGTTACGCTCCGATCAATTCACCGATGTCGGTCGCACTGCCGTCAGCGGTCGACGCCATTGCCTTCCCCGGGCGCTGGCAGGCCTTGACCTATCTGAATGCGGATCACGAAGCAAAGACACCGAAATTCATCGCGCCGCATTGGGGCAGCGTGAAACCCTTCGCAATGACCAGCGGCAGCCAGTTCCGCCCCGTCACGCCGCCGCAGAACCCGCTTGCCCAGGGCTATCTCGACCAGGCAAAGCATGTGATGGATATCCAGACGCGGCTGACGCCGGAACAGAAGGTGATCGCCGAGTACTGGGCCGATGGTCCGAAATCCGAACTGCCGCCCGGTCACTGGACCGAATTCGCGGCTTTTGTCGCCGAGCGGCCGGCAATGCCCGGTTTGCCGACCAGCGGCGCACTGGGCCTCGACGATACGGTGAAACTCTATTTCGCCCTGGCGAATGCCATCATGGACGCCAGCATCGCGACCTGGGATGCCAAACGCCACTTCGACTATGTCCGCCCGATCACCGCGATCCGGTATTTGTTCCGCGGCAAGATGGTCAGCGCTTGGGCCGGTCCGGGCAAGGGCACGCAGGAGATTTTGGGTGAAACCTGGCGACCGTTTCAGGTGCCAAGTTTTCCGACGCCGCCGTTCTCCGAGTTCACCTCCGGACACAGCGGGTTCTCGATGGCGGCCGCCACGGTGCTGCGCAAATTCACCGGCAGCGACCGCTTCGGCTTCTACTACGCACAGAGCGAGCCGCTCAAGGCTGACCCCAGTGAGCCGGTGACCGATGTGGTTCTGTCCTGGCCGACCTTCACCCAGGCAGCGCGCGAAGCCGGTGAATCACGCCTCTACGGCGGCATCCACTTCTACGAAGGCAATGTCGTCGGCCTGGATCTCGGTGAAAAAGTGGGTAATGCGGCTTTCGCCCGCGCGCAGGATCTTTGGTCGGGTGCGTAATTGCAATGTCTGACTGTTGCAGGAGGCTCCACTTGCGGGACGATCCCGAAACGCTCGCGCCGCAAGCGGACGCTCCTACGACCCGACCAACCGCCGCATTTTTGATCAATAGGCAAATCGCGGCTTGAGCTCATCCAGATTCAATTCGGTCAGGATGGTTTCCAGGCGTTCGCGGGCGTTGCCGCGCGCAGTGCCTTGATGGCGGGCGACGATCAATTCATTTTTCATCGAATGTTCCCAGCCCACCAACTCGGTCACGGTAACCTGATAACCGTGCGATTCCAGTAGCAGGCAGCGCATCACGTTGGTCAGGTGACTGCCGAACTCGCGGGCGTGGATGGGATGCCGCCAGAGTTCCGACAGCGGCGTCTTCGAGAATGAAGCGTTCTTGTTCTTGCGCAACACCGCCGCAACTTCGGCCTGGCAACACGGCACCAGAACGATGAACTTGGCCTGCTTCTGCAAGGCGAAGCGGATGGCATCATCGGTGGCGGTATTGCAGGCATGCAATGCGGTGACCACATCAATCCGCTGCGGCAATGCATCGGAAGCAATCGATTCCTCGACCGTCAGATTGAGAAACGACATCCGTTCAAACGCCAACCGAGCCGCCAGCGCTTGTGATTTTTCGACCAAATCCGGCCGCGTTTCGATGCCGAAAACATGGCCGCTCTGGCGGTCCTTGAGAAACAGGTCATACAGGATGAAACCAAGATAGGACTTGCCGGCGCCGTGATCGGCCAGCGTCAGGTCGCCGTTGGCGGCCATGACTTCATCCAGCAAAGGTTCGATGAAGTGATACAGGTGATAGACCTGCTTCAGCTTGCGCCGACTGTCCTGATTCAGCTTGCCGTCGCGGGTCAGGATATGCAGTTCCTGCAGCAACTCGGTCGATTGGCCGGGCTTGATTTCAGGTTCACGGAAGGCCACTGGCGGGGTGGGCGCGGGAGGTCTGGATTTCTTGTCAGCCATGCTTGCCTCAAAAAAACGATGCGCTTGAAATGCCAGCTTCGGGGTACGCTCTCGCCCCTACATCCCATCCCCTTGGAACGGACCGCTCATGGCAAAACCCAACTACGCATTCGAAAAACGCCAGAAAGAACTGGCAAAGAAACAGAAGAAACAGGAAAAACTGGAACAACGCAAAGCCGGTCATGTCGACGACGCCAGCCCGGAATCAGAAATCAGCCCGGATGATTCGACAGAACTGGTCACTACGCCAATCGCGTAAGCAGTGTCCTGATCATTTATTTTCATTCGTCGAAAAACCCAGCGCACGCCAGCCGGCTAGACCCAAATTTTTCAGGGTCTCGATATTGCGGCCAAAAATGGCTTCCGCGTCCGGAAAGGCTTCCACCGCCTTTTCCAGACTGGCTTCGCGAATCAGGTGGAGCGTCGGGAAAGGCGCCCGATTGGTGTAGTTCGAAATGTCATCCGGCTCGGTATCGGCGAACTGAAACTGCGGATGAAAGCTGGCTACCTGTATCACGCCTTCCAGCCCGTGCTCTACGACAGCGGATTCGGCAATGATGGTCAGATCGTTGAAATCGAGAAAATCCGGCAGCAAGGTTGGATGAATCAACAACGTGGTGTCAATTTCAGCTGGATCAGCCTCGGCCAGTAAATCCAGTTCGCGATCCAGGTCTTCCAGAAAGCCATCCAGGTGCCTGGCATGGCTGACCACGAAGCGAACCTGATTCTTGACATACACCGACTTTGCAAACGGGCACAGATTCAGCCCAATGACCGCCTTCTCAACCCAAAGCCGCATCGCGGCGATCACTTGTTCATCGTTCATGTTTGACTTTCTTTTACTTGAAAAAACCGTTGGATTTTAGGATGTGCGGTGCATGCCGCGTGGGTTGATCTAAGTTCCGAGACCGATACAGCGCGGTCAAACCGAAGCTGGTGGAATCGACAGGAGCCGCTCGATTTCCCCGGTCAGCTCGACCGGCTTGGTGGTGGGGGCAAAGCGAGCGACCACCTGACCGTTGCGGTCGACCAGAAACTTGGTGAAATTCCACTTGATCGCCTCGGTGCCGAGCAGACCGGGCGCGGCATGCGTCAAATATTGGTAGAGCGGGTGCGCCTGGGCGCCATTGACCTCGATCTTGGCGGACATCGGAAAGCTGACGCCGTAATTCTTGCTGCAAAACTGACCAATCTCGGCGGCCTCGCCCGGCTCCTGATGTCCGAACTGATTGCAGGGAAATCCCAAAACGACAAAACCGCGTTCCCGGTATGCCCGCCACAATGCTTCCAGGCCCGCATACTGTGGCGTGAAACCACATTCGCTGGCGGTGTTCACCAGCAACATCACCTGGCCGGCATAGTCCGCCAGGCGGAGAGAATCGCCGGTCAGGCTGGGCAGGGAAAATTCATGAATTGTCTGGGTCATGGTCTGCTTTCGACTGTTTCATTGAGTGTATTGGCCGGCGAAAGATACAACGCATTCAAGAAATCTGCCGGTACCCCATTGACGATAGCGACTGCAGATTTGGCTGCAAGCTGAAGCCCACATAATTTCTATTATTCGAGGCCGGATAACCTGCCAGGCGAATGGTTCCAAAGTCTTGGCGAGCCGGAAATTGAAAGCGCCCGAGATGAACGCGGGCGCCAGAAAATGACAGAAAACAAGCCGATCGATATGGGTTGGCAGTGCATTTGTCGAGCGGCACGCAGGCTTGCTCAATGGAGGCGGATTGGTCGCCCAGCATCGGAGAGAAAAATCTATTCCTTGCCGTCATCAGCCACCAGTTTGCGCCGTTCCCCCCCTTGTTCAAGGGGGTGTTTACCCTGCCACCATCGCTACAATATTGACTCGTTCAGCCGCTTTGTGGACTTGCAAATCGAATGCAGCAGCTTGGCGCAAAAGTTCAAGAAAAGTGACCCACACGATAAGGAAGCACGATGAAAAAAGTAGTATTCCTGCTCACATTCGTGCTGCCAATCAGCGGCATGGCGGCTGATGCCATCCACCCATCCTGTCGAGTTGCCTACGAAGAGGCGCGTGCCGGCAAGCTGGCCGAAGCGGCGGCCAAGATGGCGGAATGTGGGGCTTCTGTGGAGAAGCCCACGCGGGCGCATACCGTGATGCTCTATGACCGCGTGAAAGTGCTGGATCACCTGGGTCGCCATGACGAAGCCTTGGCGCAGAGGGAAGCCTTGACCGACAAGGCGCATTTCGAAACCGGGTTGGCCGATGAGTTCAGCGGCCCGGGCGCCTGGTCGCGCGATCCCGAGTTGGTCAAGCAGCGCAAGGCCACAGGGATCACCCGGTTTGATCTG
>JAIFLB010000002.1 GCA_020049245.1 Betaproteobacteria bacterium
GCTATCTCGATGCCTTGATGGCGGGCGCGCCGCACATCGAGTTGCGTCTGGCCGCAATTCTGAATGAGTTGATGACGCGTCGTGGCGCTGCAGCGCCGGCGCCGAGCGAATTGTTCTATCCCGATATCAGCCTGCGTGCGCCGCGTCAGTCGCCTGAACTGGCGCTTGAAGATGAAGCCCGAAGCCGCGCACTGCGGAGTTCGCGTCTGCAATATCAGAAGGGACTCCTTGCCTTCCTGCAGAACAAGGATCCGCTGGCTGGCTTGCAGAAGATGCAGGATGCCATCGGGATGGTTGAAAAGCTTTCGCAAGGCGCTGCGCAATACACGTTCTGGTGGACCGCCGCCGGTCTGATGGAAGCGTTGCGGCGCGGGGGTGTGCCCACCGATTTCTGGCTCAAACGGCTCTGCGGCCGCATCGATATTCAGATGCGGCGTCTGATGGATGGCTCGCGTCAGCTGGCTGATCGTCTGTTCCGTGATGTGCTGTATTACGTCGCCCAGGACACCGCGCCGAAAGGCCGCAATGAACAGGCCAAGTCACTGTTCGAACTGGCGCGGTACTTCCCGGCCGAGGAAAGCAGTGCCGATGTTTCGGCGCGGGCATTGCTCTCTTCATTGCGTGAAAACCTGGCCAGCGCCAAGGATCACTGGATCCGTTACTGCGCCGGTCATGGCGATAGCCTGCCGCCGTTCCAGCAAGCCGCGCTGGGGTCATTCGAGGCGGCGACACATTTGCCCAACCCGAACATGCAGGCTTTGACCCGCATCGTGCAGGCGGTGGCCAAACGCCTGCCTGGTGAAGCCGACGCCACCAACAACGAAGCACTGCAACTGGAAATGGTGACCGCGCTGTTGCTGGCGCAGAACGCGTCCGAGCATTACAGCGAACTGGGGCAGGAATTTGTCGATCAGGCGCATACCCAGTCGATGCGTCTGCAAGCCTCGATCGATCCAGAGTTTGACGTCTCGCAGATTCCTGAAGTGCCGATGCTGGACGAAATTTCCCGCGCGGCGCAGGAAAAACTGGTGGTGGCGCAGGTTACGCAGGAAGTCCAGGCCAACCTCAACCAGGTCGAGGAAGTGCTCGATCGTTTCTTCCGCAATTCGACCGACCGCGCTGGCATGCCGATGCTGCCCAATTTGCTGAAGCAGATTCTCGGCGCATTCAACATCCTTCAACTCGATATCGCGAGCGATCTGGTGCGCGAAACCATCCGGCGCATCGAACATTTCACCGCGGCGGATATGCCCGGAGAAGTCAATTACATCACGCCGGAAAACCTCAACTGGGTGGCGGAAGCGCTTTCCACGCTGGGCATTTATCTGGAAGCGATGCGGCATGGTCGTGACGACACCAAGACCTTGACCCGCTTGTTGGCGCAGCCGGAAGTGGTGATCAAGCCGGAAGTCTCGGTTGAGAACCAGATTCAGGCCGATACCGACCGCATCAAGGAGTCGGTACAACATTGGGCCGCAGAAGGTGGCGGCGAGCAGGAACGCGTTGCACTGAAAGCGGAGCTGGACCAACTGGCCAGCGATGCCGATCTGGTTGGCAACGCCGAACTGCGCCGCCAGGCCGATGCGGCGATGAAAGCGCTGGCGGCGACCGCGCAGACAGAAGCGATGGCGGCGCCGGCTCAGGCTGTGCTCGAAGCGATCCAGAGCATCGGCACGAGCCCGCTGGTAGCGCCGGCGCCAAGCGCGGAAGCCATGCGCCTGGCCGCAGCCTCGGATGAGGATGTTGATCAGGAAATGCTCAGCACCTTCATTGAAGAAGCGCAGGAAGTGCTCGGCAACATCATCGCCCAGGTTATGCGGCTGAATGTCAGTCCTTATGACGCGGAAGCGTTTACCTCGATCCGGCGCAGTTTCCACACGCTCAAGGGCAGTGGCCGCATGGTCGGATTGACCGATCTGGCGGAACCCGCCTGGGAAATCGAGCAGACGCTGAATATCTGGCTGCGCGATGAAAAAGCGCCGAGTACGGAAATGCTGGATTTCCTCGAATCAGCGGCACAGGTTTTCTCGGTTTGGGTCGGCGAACTGGAAGAGCAAGGCAAGGCGCGCGTCGAGTCCTCCGCTCTGGTCAATGGCGCCCGCAAACTGCGGGGAGAGACGGCAACCGTCAGCGCGCCGGAGAGTCCGCCCCCAAAGCATGAAGCCGGCATTGTGGCTAAGTCAGGTCCAATTGCCGGCGAAAATTCTGACCAAAGTGCAGAGCAGAACGTAGACCGCGACGCATCGATTGCGTCTGACGATCTGCTGGAGATTGAGCCGCCCGCTTTGGCAGTGGGTGAAGCGGTGGTTGCGGAAAAGAGTGCAATGCCTGCTGACGAGGTGGACATCGAAGGCCATCGTTTGCCAGCCGAGTTGTTCGAGATTTTTACCGATGAAGTCACGCTCCGGATTGGCGAACTGGATGCCGCGTTGACTGAAATGGCCAGCGGTCAGCGCCCGGAGGCGTGGGAAACGTTCATTCGCGCGGCGCATACTTTGGCCGGCATTTCGCGCACCACCGGTTTTATGCCATTGGCCGAGGCGGCGCATGAAGTTGAGCTTTGGGCGCGGCAATGGCCCGACAAAATCGTCCCGCTGAATGCCGATGTGGTCACGCATGTCACCGCCGCGCTGACGCCGTTGCATGCGTCGGTGCGCGGCATCCTGACCAAGCGATTCCCGCTGCCAATGCCGCAAGTCGCTGAAGCGTTGGCGCGGACTCTGCTGCCGACATCGAGTGTGGTTGCAAGTGAAACGACAGCGGAATCACAGCCGATCACCGCTGTGGAGGTGGAGCAGGAGCAGAAGTTGGATTATGTGCCCTTGCCGGAACCGGTTGCACCGCCACCGCAGGCGCCGATACCCGCGCATGATGAGCTGGACGATCAATTGCTGCCGATCTTCCTGGAAGAGGCGGCTGAGTTGTTGCCGCAAGTCGGTGGGATTCTTCGGCAGTGGCGCGCCGAGCCGGAAGATACCGTCGTGCGTGATGCGCTCAAGCGCGCTTTGCATACCCTGAAAGGTTCCGCCCGGATGGCGGGGGCGATGGTACTCGGCGAAGCCGTGCATGCTTTGGAGACGCAAGTCGTCGATAACGGCGATCAAGCTGCCACGACAGCCTTTCTGGACGGCCTCGAAACCGAATACGATCACATCGCTGATCTGGTTGATCGGCTCAAGCCTGGTTATGCCGAAACGGAGGCTGCCATGGCCGAAGTTTCTGAACCGTCCAGTCTGACCGCTGAGGAGAAGGGGAGCGCCGCTACCGCGCCGATTCCGGCCCCACGACTTGAAGCCGAGATGCATACGCGGCAATCATTGCGCCTCAAGTCCGACATCATGGACACCCTGCTTAACGAAGCGGGGGAAGTGGCGATCGCCCGGGCGCGCATTGAAAACGTGCTGGCGTCCTATAAGCAGACGACGCAGGAACTTGCCGCCAACGTCGACCGCTTGCGCTCGCAGCTGCGTGAACTCGAAATCCAGGCCGAATCACAAATGCATTCACGCCTGTCGCAAGTGGCCGATAGCCAGTTCGACCCGCTTGAATTCGACCGTTTCTCGCGCTTGCAGGAACTCACCCGTCAAATGGCGGAAAGCGTCAATGACGTCTCCACCGCGCAGGACAACCTGCTTTCCGGCCTCAATGAAACCGATAACGCCCTGCAATTGCAGGCGCGAATGACGCGTAATTTGCAGCAGGAGTTGATGCACATCCGCATGGTGCCGCTGGATACCCTGGCCGAGCGTCTGTATCGCGTGGTGCGCCAGACGGCGAAGGAAACCGGGCGCAAGGCGCAACTGGAACTCGACGGCGGCCATACCGAACTTGACCGCGCCGTGCTCGACAAGATCGCCGCGCCGCTGGAACACCTGGTGCGAAATGCCGTGGCGCACGGCATTGAGTTGCCGGAAGTGCGTAACGAGATGGGCAAAACCGAATATGGTGAGTTGCGCTTGTCGACACGCCAGGAAGGCAGCGAAATCGTCATCTCATTGGCTGATGATGGTGCCGGCATCGATCTGGCTGCGGTTCGCCAACAGGCGGAAGCGCGCGGTTGGCTGAAACCGGGCGAAGTGGTCGAGCAGGAACAACTGGAACAAATGTTGTTCCGTTCCGGTTTTTCCACCGCCAAGCATGTGACCGAGATCGCCGGGCGTGGCGTTGGCCTTGACGTGGTGAAGAATGAAATCGCCAGTATCGGCGGACGTGTCAAATTGGAAACTGAAGCCGGCAAGGGCACGCGTTTCACCATCCGGCTGCCGCTGACGCTGGCGTTGACCCAGGTCGTGCTGGCGCGCGCCGGCGGACTGACCTGGGCGTTGCCCGCCTCGCTGGTCAAACTGGTGCGCGAGATGAAAGTGGAACAGATCAACGCCTTGCATGAAGCTGGCCAGATGGAAGTTGAAGGCGAAGTGTTTCCGCTGCGCACCCTGGCTGATCTGGTGGGCCGCAAAGCGCAACCGGAAGAAGGTCGTTTTCGCAGTGTCTTGCTGCTACGGGCTGGTGAGCAGCGGCTGGCGATCCGGGTCGATGCGATGGAGGGCAACTACGAGGCGGTGGTCAAGAATATCGGCCCGCAACTCGCCCGCATCGCGGGTATCAGTGGCGCAACCGTGCTCGGCGATGGCCGTGTCGCGTTGATTCTCAACCCGTTCCAGTTGGCCGAGCGGGCGCATGTGCACGCAGTCGAACGTGAACTTGAAGTCGTCGATTTGTCACCGCTGATCATGGTGGTTGATGATTCGTTGACGGTGCGCAAGATCACCTCGCGTTTTCTGCAACGCGAAGGTTACCGGGTCGTTACCGCGCGCGATGGGGTCGAAGCCCTGGAATTGCTGCAGGAAGAAATGCCGGCAGCGATGTTGCTCGACATCGAAATGCCGCGCATGGACGGCTTTGAAGTTGTACGTAATGTCCGCTCAAAACCCGCCACACGCGGTCTGCCAATCATCATGATCACCTCGCGCACGGCAGATAAACACCGCAGCCATGCACTGGAAGCCGGCGTCAATGGCTACATGGGCAAGCCGTATCAGGAAACTGAATTGCTGGCAGAAATCCAGCGCCTGACCGGGGAAACCATCGCCGTCTGAAAGCTGCCAGCCTGTTTTGGCTGGCAGCGAATTCCTGTCACGGGATTGACCCTGCGCTGCACTAGAATTGCGGCCATCCTGAAACCAGCAAGACCATGAAAGTACCGTTGTGGATATTCCTCTCCTGTTCAAAGCCTTACTGCTTGGCATCATCGAAGGCCTGACCGAATTTCTTCCCGTTTCCAGCACCGGCCACTTGATCATCGCCGGCAGCCTGCTGGGCTACACCAACGAGCAGAGCAAGGTATTCAAGATCGTTATCCAGCTGGCCGCCATCCTGGCGATTTGCTGGGAATATCGCGCCCGCCTGATGCATGTCGTCGGTGGCCTCAACAACGATCCCGCCGCGCGCCGCTTTAGCGGTCACATCCTGCTCGCCTTCTTGCCCGCCGC
Organism: Betaproteobacteria bacterium; assembly: GCA_020049245.1. Lineage (GTDB taxonomy): Bacteria > Pseudomonadota > Gammaproteobacteria > Burkholderiales > Thiobacillaceae > PFJX01. The sequence continues at coordinate 5,490 of JAIFLB010000002.1, forward strand.
CGTGCTGGGCGTGCTTTTTCACAGCACGATCAAGTTTTATCTGTTCAATCCGATCACCGTCGCCGGCGCCCTGATCGTCGGCGGCCTGGTCATTCTGTATCTGGAAAAACGCGCTTATCACCCGCGTATCAATGACGTTGAGCAGATGTCATGGCAGGTTTCGCTGAAGGTCGGTTTTGCCCAGGCCATGGCCATGTTTCCCGGCGTCTCGCGCTCCGGCGCGACCATCATGGGCGGCCTGATCTTCGGCCTCAGCCGCAAGACAGCCGCCGAGTTTTCCTTCTTTCTCGCCATTCCGACCATGCTCGCGGCGACCGTTTACGACGTATATAAAAACTGGGCGCTGCTCCGTATGGAAGACCTGCCGGTCTTCGCGGTCGGTTTCATCGCTTCGTTCTTCTCCGCCATGATTGCAGTGCGCGCCTTCATCCACTATGTATCCAACCACAGCTTCGTGCCGTTCGCCTGGTATCGCATCGTCTTTGGCTGCCTGATCCTGATGACCGCTTACTTCGGCTGGATCGATTGGTCGGATGCCTGATCGATAGCGTGTTTTTCACGCTTTTAATCACGCTTTAGCCAGGTTTCGCCCCACTGTCATTTCTGCGCAGTCGGGAATCCAGATTGTCCATTCCTTAATCTTTAATACGTGGCTTCCATGTGGTTCAAAAACCTTTCCGTCTATCGCCTCACCCCCAATCCCAACCTTGATCTGCCCAAACTGGAAGAAAGCCTTGCCCGCCAAGCTCTGCAGCCGTGCGGCAATCAGGACATGGAAAGCCAGGGCTGGGTCTCGCCGCGTGGCGATGATCGTTTGCTGCACGTGCTCAACCAGCAAGTCCTGATCGCGCTCGGCGTCGAACAAAAACTCCTCCCCGGCAGCATCGTCACCCAGTTCGCCAAGGACCGCGCCAGCGAAATCGAAGAGCAGCAAGGCTACAAACTCGGCCGCAAACAGATGCGCGAACTGAAGGAACAGATCACCGACGAACTGTTGCCGCGCGCCTTCGTCCGCCGCCGCGTCACCTGGGCGTGGATCGACCCGGTCAATGGCTGGCTGGTGGTCGACGCCGCCACCCCGCTGAAAGCGGAAGAACTGCTGGAACGGCTCAACAAAACTCTCGACGACCTGCCGGTGCGCACGCTGCACACTGAAATTTCGCCCAGTTCCGCGATGACCGACTGGCTGCTCGCCGGCGAAGCCCCGGCCGGCTTCAGCATCGACCGCGATCTCGAACTGTGTGCCGCCGACGACAGCAAAGCCACCGTGCGCTACGTCCGCCATGCGCTCGAAGGTGAAGAAATCCAGCAGCACATCGCCGCAGGCAAAACCGCCACCAAACTCGGCCTCACCTGGAACGACCGGATTTCCTTCGTGCTCAGCGAACAACTACAACTCAAGCGCCTGGCTTTCCTAGACATCCTGAAAGAAAACACCGAACAGGCCGACAACGCCGACGAACAATTCGACCTCGACTTCGCACTGATGACCGGCGAAGCGGCAAAACTGCTGGCTGACGTGGTGGCAGCACTGGGCGGGGAAAAAGCGAAGGCGATTTGAGTGGAAGTGATGGTGAAAAATCCAGGCTAACTCCCGCCAAACACTGACCATACACACTTTCGCCTACAGCCCTTGGACATTGCCGTGAAGTATTTCGGACCTGGACACGCGAAGCCTGCAACAATCGGTGACCGAACGGTGACCAGAACGGTGTTTTCGGAGATGCAAAGCAAAACGGCCTAGCCGATGAAGGCTAAGCCGTTGTTTTTTCTGGTGCGCCCGGCAGGATTCGAACCCACGACCCCCTGGTTCGTAGCCAGGTACTCTATCCAACTGAGCTACGGGCGCTCAAAGAGGCGCGAATTATAAGGAAATGGCGCCGTTTGGCAAGGTGCTGGCCTGGAATTAATCAGTTTTCTGAAGCTTCTCGCAGCATGCCTTGGGCTTCGATGAAGGCGATGATCTCGGCTAATCCCTGGCCAGTTATTGGAAAACATGAATGGTTGCCTGCCGAGCATTGCTGCCGTGGCCCTTGAAAGCCTGACAAGCAGGTCACGCAGACACTATCCGCCGCCAAATTTCTAAAGATTTACGCTGCCGGCAACAGCGGCAGGTGGCAACCTGCCCACTGATTCAAATATTGATATTAAAGAATGCCGTATAAAACAAAAAAGCCCACAGAATTGTGGGCTTAGATGTAGTAATTGGCGGAGACGCAGGGATTCGAACCCTGGATCCAGGTTTTGCCCGGATGCACCCTTAGCAGGGGTGTGCCTTCGACCACTCGGCCACGTCTCCAAGGGTTCTAAAGCAACGCTGGAAAGCTTCAGGCGGCGACTTTGTCGAGTTCGAAGGCTTGATGCAGGGCGCGAACGGCGAGTTCCATGTATTTGTCTTCGACGACGACGGAAATCTTGATTTCCGAGGTGGAAATCATCTGCAGGTTGATGTTTTCAGCTGCCAGCGTGCCGAACATCTTGCTGGCGACGCCGGCGTGAGTGCGCATGCCGATACCGACCAGGGATATCTTGGCGATCTTGTCGTCGCCGCTGACTTCGCGTGCACCGATTTCATCTTTAACTTTATTGAGTACTTCCATCGCTTTTTTGAATTCGTTGCGATGCACGGTGAAGGTGAAGTCCGTGGTGTTATTGGCGCTGACGTTCTGCACGATCATGTCGACGTCGATGTTCGCATCGGCAACCGAGCCGAGGATGAGGGCGGCGATGCCGGGTTTGTCGGGCACGCCCTGGACGGTAAGTTTGGCTTCGTCACGGTTGAAGGCGATGCCGGAGATGATCGGTTGTTCCATGTTTTCTTCCTCGAAGGTGATCAACGTGCCTTCGCCTTCATCCTGGAAGCTGGAAAGCACGCGGAGTTTGACTTTGTATTTGCCGGCGAATTCAACCGAGCGGATTTGCAAGACTTTCGAGCCCAGACTGGCGAGTTCCAGCATTTCTTCGAAGGTGATGGTGTCGAGCTTGCGGGCTTCCGGCACGATGCGCGGGTCGGTGGTGTAGACGCCGTCGACATCGGTGTAGATCTGGCATTCGTCGGCTTTCAGCGCGGCGGCGAGGGCGACGCCAGTGGTGTCGGAACCGCCACGGCCCAGCGTGGTGATGTTGCCGTTTTCGTCCACGCCCTGGAAACCGGCGACGACGACAACGTGGCCGCTGTCGAGATCGGCGCGCAGGTTTTCTTCATCGATTGAGAGAATGCGCGCCTTGGTGTGGGCGTCATCGGTGACGATACGGACCTGGGTGCCGGTGTAGCTGCGTGCTTTCAGGCCAAGATCCTTGAGCGCCATCGCAAGCAGTGCGATGGTGACCTGTTCGCCGGTGGAAATGAGGACATCCATCTCGCGTGGATCGGGATCCTTCTGGATTTCCTTGGCCAGGGCGATCAGTCGATTGGTTTCGCCGGACATGGCGGAAAGGACGACCACGACCTGATGCCCGAGCATCTTGAATTTGGCGACGCGCTCCGCGACGTTGCGGATACGTTCGATGGAGCCCACCGAGGTGCCGCCGTATTTCTGAACAATTAGCGCCATGATTGGGGGAGTTGCGGGGAAAAAACGCGGATTCTACAGGAGGCGGAGTTGGCGTCGCCAGCGTGCCGGAAGATTGAAACTCTTTCGCATCATCAGTAGTCTATGTTCCTGTTCTAATTTTTTAACGGAGCTTGAAGATGGCCAATCAGTTCGACAATGTTGTGCAGATGGGTGGTGCCGCTGGTGGTGTCATCAGCGTCGAGCAGACCAACAAGGTTCTGCGCAATACTTATATGTTGCTGTCCATGACGCTGTTGTTCAGCGCCGCCATGGCTGGAGTTTCCATGGCGATGAACGTGCCTTATGGCGTCAGTCTGGTGACCAGTCTGGCTGCGATGGGCCTGCTCTGGTTTGTGGTGCCGCGCACTGCCAATTCCGGCGCTGGCATCGGTGTGGTGTTCGCGGTGACTGGCTTGCTCGGTTTCGGTCTGGGCCCGGTACTTAACCACTATCTCAGCCTGTCCAATGGTTCTGAAATCGTTCTTCTCGCCTTGGGCATCACCGGCGCTGCCTTCCTCGGTTTGTCCGGCTATGTGCTGACCACGCGCAAGGATTTCAGCTTCATGCGCAATTTTCTGGTCATCGGCGTGCTGGTTGCCTTCATTGCCGGCATCGTGTCCCTCGTTGCTGCGCTGGTCGGCTATCCGATGCCCGCGCTGGCGTTGACCGTATCGGCGATGTTTGCCTTCCTGATGTGCGGCATGATTCTTTGGCAGACCAGCGAGATCGTGAATGGCGGCGAAACCAACTATGTGCTGGCTACCGTTGGCTTGTACGTCACCATCTACAACCTGTTCACCAGTCTGTTGCATCTGCTTGGCGCATTCATGGGTGAACGCGACTAAGCTCAGCTTGCTCTCCGTGCAAGGTTAGGGGGTGGCACAATGCCACCCCCTTTTTGTTTTCCGTCATGAATCCTTCTCCACTCGTTCTTACCGCTGGCGAACCCGCCGGCATCGGCCCGGATCTTTGCGTGATGCTGGCCGGCAAGTCGTGCGACGGGCGCATCGTTATCGTTGCTGATCGCGATGTGTTGCTGGAGCGCGCCGAGCGGCTGGGTCTGGCGTTCGAATTGCCTGAATACGTTGTTGGTGGCGCTGCCCGTCTAAGCCTGTTGCATCTGCCTGCCAACGGGCCAGTCACGCCAGGGGTTCTCGATCCAGCCAACAGTTCTTATGTGCTGGCAACCCTTGAGCGCGCAATTGCTGGCTGTCTCAGCGGGGAGTTTGCCGGCATGGTGACCGGGCCGGTGCACAAGGGGGTGATCAACGATGCTGGGATCGCGTTTACCGGCCACACCGAGTTCCTGGCTGAACGCACTGGTACGGCGAAGGTAGTGATGATGCTGGCCGGCGGTGGCATGCGGGTAGCTTTGGCGACAACGCATTTGCCGTTGCGCGAGGTGGCGGATGCGATCACGCCGAACAGCCTGCTGGAGATTCTGCGCATTCTGTATGCCGCTTTGCGCCGCGATTTCGGCATTGCCATGCCGCGAATTCTGGTTGCCGGATTGAATCCGCATGCCGGTGAGGGCGGCCATCTGGGGCGCGAGGAAATCGAAGTGATCGAACCAGTTTTGCAGCAGTTGCGTGGCGAGGGGATGCACCTGATCGGGCCGTTGCCAGCGGACACGTTGTTCCAGAAGAAAAATCTGGCGACCGCTGATGCCGTCCTTGCGATGTATCACGATCAGGGCTTGCCGGTGTTGAAGCACGCGAGTTTTGGTGAAGGCGTGAATATCACGCTTGGCCTGCCGATCATTCGTACTTCGGTCGATCATGGTACGGCGCTGGATCTGGCTGGCTCCGGCCGGATCGATGCAGGTAGTCTGAAGGTGGCCATCGAGGCGGCTTTGTCGATGGCGCGCTTCCGGAGCGCAGCATGAACCGGCATGCCGAGTCTGCCTTGCCGAAAGCCAAGAAGTCGCTCGGCCAGCATTTCCTCGTCGATCAGCATTACATCGCGCGCATCGTCACGGCGATTCGGCCCGAGGCGGCGGATCGCATGGTGGAAATCGGCCCCGGCCCGGGTGCGCTGACACGGCCGCTGCTGGAGACACTGCCGCATCTGGACGTGGTGGAAGTCGATCGTGAAATGGTGGCGCGCCTGCAGGCGGAGTTTCCGGTTGCGCGCCTCAGCGTGCATTCGGTGGATGCGCTGCTGTTTGACTTCGCCAGCCTTGGCCCCGGCCTGCGCGTGGTCGGCAATCTGCCATATAACATTTCTTCGCCGCTGCTGTTTCATCTGGCAGCCAGCGCGGAGTCGATTGTCGACATGACGTTCATGTTGCAGAAGGAAGTGGTCGACCGCATGGCCGCCGCACCCGATACGCCAGATTACGGTCGGCTCTCGGTGATGCTGCAGTCGCGTTTCAAGGTCACCAAGTTGTTCAACGTGCCTCCGGGCGCCTTCCAGCCGCCACCGAAGGTTGATTCCGCCATCGTGCGACTGGTGCCGCTAGCATTGGCAGATGTTCCCTATCGCGATGCGAAGGTGTTTGCCGAAGTCGTGGCGCGCGCTTTCGGTCAGCGGCGCAAGACTCTGCGCAATACCTTGCGCGGCTGGGTCGATGAGGCACTGTTCAACGAGCTCGGTATTGATCCGCGTCGGCGCGGCGAAACACTGACTATTTTCGAGTTCGCGGCATTGGCGAATCGGTTGCAACCCATCCGGCTGCAACCCGCTGCTATTAAAGAATCTGATGACTGAATCCAAAATTGAGGCCTGCTTTCATTGCGGCGAACCGGTGCCTCCCGGCGCCAAGTATTTCATCCTCTATCAGGGCGTCAATCAGCCGGCCTGTTGTATTGGTTGCCAAGCGGTGGGGCAAACCATCATTGACTCAGGCAACGCGGATTACTACCGCTTGCGAACGGATTTACCGAAGACCGCCGAGGCGGCGCTGGAGGAGTTGAAGAATCTCAAGCTGTACGACTTGCCGGAAGTGCAGAGCAGTTTCGTCAAGAGCGAAGGTGATGTGCGGGAGGCGAATCTGATCCTCGAAGGCATCGTCTGCGCTGCTTGTGTCTGGCTCAACGAGCGGCATTTGCATCAATTGCCTGGGGTATTGGCGGCGGATATCAACTTTTCCACGCGTCGGGCCAGGGTGCGCTGGGATGACAGCCGCATTCATCTGTCAGATGTTCTGAAGAGCGTCCAGGATATTGGCTATCTGGCCTATCCCTTCGATGCCGGCCGCCAGGAAGAACTGTTCCGCAAGGAGCGGGAAACCGCGATTCGTCGCCTGGCCATCGCCGGGTTGGGCATGATGCAGGTGATGATGTACGCGGTGCCGGCCTATATGGCAGATGAAGGCACGATGACGCCCGATATCGAGGCGTTGATGCGTTTTGCCAGCCTGATATTGACCACGCCAGTGGTCTTTTTTTCTGCCTGGCCGTTTTTTCAGGGTGCCTGGCGCGATCTGAAACTGAAGCGGGCAGGCATGGATGTGCCAGTTGCACTCGGCGTCGGCGCGGCCTACACGGCCAGCATCTATGGCACTTTCATTGGCAGTTCGGAGGTGTATTTCGATGCCGTGACGATGTTTGTGTTCTTCCTGCTCACCGGCCGCTTCCTGGAAATGAGCGCCCGCAAGCAGTCGGCGGAAGCAGCGGAAAGCCTGATCAAGCTGATTCCGGCGGCGGCGATGCGCTTGCCGGGTTACCCCTCGTCAAGGGAAGAAGAAATGGTGGCGGCGGTCAAGCTGATGGCCGGGGATCATGTCCTGATTGGCCCGGGCGAAAGCTTTCCGGCCGACGGTAGCGTGGTGGAGGGCTATTCCAGCGTCGACGAATCGTTGTTGACGGGCGAATCGATGCCGGTGACCAAGCATGCCGCAAGTTTGGTGATTGGCGGCACGATCAATCTGGAAAGCCCGCTCGTGGTAAAGGTGGAAAAGGTGGGATCCGATACCGTGCTGTCTGGCATCGTCCGTCTGCTTGATCGTGCGCTGGCGGAAAAGCCGCGTCTTGCGCAGATTGCCGATCGTGTCGCGGGTTGGTTCGTGTTGGTGTTGCTGATTGTGGCGGCCAGCGTGGCTGGCATCTGGTATTGGGTTGACCCGACTAAAGCCTTCTGGATCACGGTGTCTGTGCTGGTTGTTTCGTGTCCATGCGCGCTCGCGCTGGCGACGCCAGCAGCCTTGACGGCCGCCCTCGGACGCTTGACCCGGCTCGGTTTGTTGTCGACCCGAGGGCACGCGCTGGAAACCCTGGCGCATGCGACTGACTTTGTGTTCGACAAGACCGGGACGTTGACGACCGGCCAATTCAGTTTGCTGGATATGGAAGTGCTGCGTTCCGATCGCGCCAATGTGCTGGCGCTGGCACAAGCGCTGGAGCAAGGGGCGACGCATCCACTGGCATCGGCTCTGCGCGAAGCGGCTGGTGGAACGGATTTGGCCGCAGATCAATTGAGTTATATCCCCGGGCGCGGCGTAACCGGTCAGATTGGCGGGCAAACCTATCGCTTGGGCGCGCCGGAATTTATCGGCGAAGCACCTGCACCCGCTCGCTTCAAAGTTGGCGTTTCACTGGTCGGTCTGGCAGATGACTCGGGTGTCCTGGCCTGGTTTGCGTTGGGGGATGCCACCAGGGTGCAGGCGCATCCGTTGATCGATGAATTGAAGGCGCTGGGCGTCCGTATCCATCTCTATTCCGGCGACCGCGATGAGAATGTTCAGGCTTTGGCGCGTGAACTCGGTATCGATGATGCGCGCGGCAGTATGTTGCCGCAGGATAAGCTGGATGCGGTGAAAGCCTTGCAAATGGCTGGCGCAATTGTCGCGATGACCGGGGATGGTGTTAACGACGCTCCGGTGCTGGCGCAGGCACAAGTCTCGATTGCGGTCGATCAGGGCGCGGAAGCGGCCCAGGCGGCTGCCGACATGGTGTTGCTCTCGACCGAGATCGGCCGTCTTGCCGATGGTGTCAAACTGGCTCGCAAGGCGCAGGGTGTCATTCGTCAGAATCTGGCATGGTCCGTTCTGTACAACGTTTTCGCTATCCCGGCCGCCGCGCTCGGCTATGTGACGCCCTGGATGGCTGGCATTGGGATGTCGCTTTCCTCGCTGCTGGTCGTGCTGAATGCGATGCGCTTGTCGCGCATCAGTAAAAATTGAAAGCGATAGGTCATAAGGAATTTTGATTATCTCTTTGACCTAGGTCACAAATACTATCCAGCTACTTAATAAAGCCAGCCTATGGACATTCTCTATCTATTGATCCCACTCAGCCTGGTCTTCGTCGCCGTTATCGCTGTCGTTTTTCTGTGGGCGGTCAAGAGTGGGCAATTTGAAGATATGGAGGGACCAGCTCACCGGATACTCATGGATGATGAATCACCTAGCCCAACTTCAAAAAGTTTATCTTCAGAGCAACAAAACGATATAAGTCCGCGTTGACATATATCAAGCGTCTATTTAGGATTTGAATGTCGTTTATTCGGCGTTCTTTTTTCAACCCAGCCTGTAATACTTGAGGAGACCCGTATGGAAGCAACATACAACTATAAGGTCGTCCGCCAGTTCGCCATCATGACTATCGTGTGGGGAATTGTCGGTATGTTGGTGGGCGTCATTCTTGCCGCCCAACTCATCTGGCCTACGATGACCGAAGCTCTGGGCCCATTGGCGCCCTATCTTTCATACGGGCGCATTCGGCCCTTGCATACCAACGCGGTGATCTTCGCTTTTGGCGGGTCGGCGTTGTTCGCGACTTCTCTTTATGTAGTTCAGCGCACCTGTCAGGCTCGGGTGCTGTCGGACGGTCTGGCCTCTTTCGTCTTCTGGGGCTGGCAACTGGTGATTCTTCTTGCCGCCATTACCTTGCCAATGGGTTTTACCAGCAGCAAGGAATACGCTGAACTGGAATGGCCGATTGATATTTTGATCGCAGTCGTCTGGGTGGCTTATGGCGTGCTTTTCTTTGGCACCATCATGAAGCGCAAGACCCAGCACATCTATGTCGCGAACTGGTTCTTCGGCGCTTATATCGTGACCATCGCGCTGTTGCACATCGTCAATAGCGCCGAGTTGCCGGTGACGCTGACCAAGTCCTACTCCGCCTACGCCGGCGTGCATGACGCCATGGTGCAGTGGTGGTACGGCCATAACGCGGTTGGCTTCTTCCTGACCACTGCGTTCCTCGGCATGATGTACTACTTCATTCCGAAACAGGCCGGTCGTCCGATTTTCTCCTATCGCCTGTCCATTGTTCACTTCTGGGCGCTGAACTTCATCTACATGTGGGCCGGTCCGCACCATCTGATGTACACCGCGTTGCCCGACTGGGCGCAGTCGCTCGGCATGGTGTTCTCGCTGATGCTGATTGCTCCTTCCTGGGGTGGCATGATGAACGGCATCATGACCCTGTCAGGTGCTTGGCATAAGCTACGTACCGACCCGATCCTGAAGTTCCTGATCACTGCGATGTCTTTCTATGGCATGTCGACTTTCGAAGGCCCGATGATGTCGGTGAAGACCGTCAATGCGCTGTCGCACTACACTGAATGGACCATCGGTCACGTTCACTCAGGTGCCCTGGGTTGGGTGGCAATGATCTCGATCGGTTCTCTGTATCACCTCATTCCGCGCCTGTTTGGCCGTGAAGAGATGTACAGCGTCAAGATGATCAACACGCACTTCTGGATGTCTACCATCGGCGTTGTGCTGTATATCGCCGCATTGTGGATTGCAGGTGTGGCGCAAGGTCTGATGTGGCGTGCAACCAACTCTGACGGCACGCTGACCTACAGCTTCGCTCAGTCGGTCAATGCCATGTACCCGTTCTATACCATCCGGTTGATTGGCGGCACCCTGTTCTTCGCCGGCATGTTGCTGATGGCATACAACGTCTGGAAAACCATCGCTGCGGGCAAGGCTGTCAACGATGCCCGTATCCCCCAAGCCGTTGCGGCCTGATGAACAAGGAGACTGAATATGTTTTCGCATAAGGCGCTAGAGAAAAACATCGGCTGGTTGATGGTGCTGACGTTTGTCATCGTATCCTTCGGGGGTTTGGTGCAAATCGTTCCTCTGTTCTTCCAGAAATCGACCACGCAGCCGGTTGAGGGCCTCAAGCCTTACAACGCACTGGAATTGACTGGACGCGATATCTACATCCGCGAAGGTTGTGTGGGTTGCCACTCGCAGATGGTGCGTCCGTTCCGCGCGGAGACTGAGCGGTATGGCCACTTCTCGGTAGCGGGCGAATTTATCTATGATCGCCCGTTCCTGTGGGGTTCCAAGCGCACGGGTCCGGACTTGCATCGTGTTGGCGGTCGCTATTCGGATGACTGGCATTACACCCACATGATGAATCCGCGTGACGTGGTGCCCGAGTCGAACATGCCTGCTTATCCTTGGCTGGCTGAAGCGGCCGCTGATGCATCAACCATTCAGCAGAAGATGACTGTGCTGAAGAATTGGGCGGGTCACCCCTACACGGATGAGGAAGTCGCCGCTGCTCCAGAGATGCTGAAAGACAAAACCGAAATGGACGCGTTGATCGCATACCTGCAGGTTCTTGGTACTCACGCACCAAAGGCCAAGTGATATGGATGCGGGTCTCTTGAGTTCGGCTATCACCGTGATCTTCTTTGTGCTGTTCATCGCCATAGTGATTTGGGCGTTCTACGGCGGGAACAAGAAGAAGTTTGAAGATGCTGGCAACTTGCCTTTTGAGGAAGATGCCGCCGAGACCCGCAAACCGAATTGACCTCGCGTCGATTTCAATAGTCGGTTCATTAGGAGAGATAACATGATTGATGGATATGCAGTACCCGACTTCATCAGCGATTTCTGGCACTACTACATTGCCGCGATCACTGCTGCCGGTATTCTGTTTTCACTCTGGCTGCTGAAGAGCCAGAGCAGTGTCAAGCCGCTCGCTCCGGGGGAGACGGCGGAACTGATGCATCCCGTTTGGGATGGCGATCTGCAGGAACTGAACAACCCGCTGCCGCGTTGGTGGATGTGGATGTTCTATATGCTGATCCTGTTCGGCATCGTCTATCTGGTGCTTTATCCGGGTATGGGCAAGTTTGCCGGCACACTGGGTTGGTCTTCCGCACAGGAATGGACGGACGAAAAGACCCGCGTCGATGCCGAATTCGACAAGGTCTTCCAGCCCTTTGCTGGCCAGGATCTGATGGCAGTCGCCGCTGATCCGACTGCCAAGCAGATGGGAGAGCATCTTTTCCTGACTTACTGTTCCCAGTGCCACGGTTCCAGCGGCCAAGGCGGTTCCGGTTTCCCCAACCTGACTGACTCGCAATGGTTGTTTGGTGGTACCCCGGACGACGTCAAGAGCAGCATCGCCAACGGTCGTATTGCAGAAATGCCGGGTGGACTGGCGGGTGACGAACAAGGCGCCAAGGAAGTGGCTAACTATGTGCTGTCGCTCGGCGGAAAACCGCACGACGCTGCTCTGGCTGCTGTCGGCAAGGAAAAGTACGCTGCTTGCGCGGGATGCCACGGCGAAGACGGCAAAGGTATGGCTGCCGCTGGTTTCCCGAATATCACCGATGATGCATGGCAGTATGGTGGAACGGAAGCTGCGATTACCGAGAGCATTGTCAAGGGCCGCAAGGGTGGGATGCCAGCGCAACTGGAAATGCTGGGCGAAAACAAGGTTCATCTGCTTTCTGCCTATGTCTGGGGATTGGGTGGTGGTCAGAAGCCGGCACCTGTCGTAGCTGAAGTCGCTCCGGTTGATGCAACGGCCCCGGCCGATGCAGCGGCGGTAGATGCTGCTGCAGCCCCAGCTGTTGCTCAGTAATCCTATCAAGTTGTAATTCAGGGCTGGCGAACTGCCGGCCCTGAAAGCAAGCCTGTTCGGTTGAATCTAGAGCCGGTTTGCTTTCAGGTCAGCGGACAGAAATTTCCGATCCGCATGTTTATCACCAGATTGGAATTCATCTAGATCCTTGCCCATTCTGGCTTGGGTTCGAGATGCAGTATTAAATTTTGCGAGGCATCAGTGGCAGAGCAACATCCAAAAATTCCTGTATTGAATGACCAGGAAAACGGCCAGGAGCAGTCTCTTTACGCCGTACATCAAAAAATCTATCCGCGTGCCGTTTCAGGGATTTTCAATTACTGGCGCGTCGGTCTGGTTTTGTTCACACAGATTATTTTCTACGGGTTGCCTTGGTTGAATTGGAATGATCGCCAAGCCGTATTGTTTGATCTGGGGGCGCGCAAGTTTTACTTGTTCGACTGGGTCTTCTGGCCACAGGATTTTGTTTGGCTGGCTGCAATTCTGATTATCTCAGCGCTTTCGCTGTTTCTGTTTACTGCGGTTGCCGGGCGCTTATGGTGCGGATATGCCTGTCCCCAGACTGTCTATACCCAACTGTTTATCTGGGTTGAGCGTTGGTTCGAGGGTGACCACAACAAACAGAAAAAACTGACCGAAGCGGAGTGGTCGACCAACAAAGTGCTGCGTCGTGGCGGCAAGCATGTGGCTTGGATACTCCTGTCCCTTTGGACCGGCTTCACTTTTGTCGGCTATTACACGCCAATCCATGAACTGGCCGGCTCGTTCATTCACTGGACGCTCGGCCCATGGGAAACTTTCTGGATTTTCTTCTACGCTTTTGCAACCTGGGGGTTCGCCGGTTTCATGCGCGAACAGGTATGCAAATACATGTGTCCCTATGCTCGCTTCCAGAGTGTGATGTTCGATCAGGACACGCTGATCATCACCTACGATTACCAGCGCGGAGAATCGCGTGGTACCCGCAAGAAGGGCATCGACTATAAAGCGGCTGGATTGGGTGATTGTGTCGATTGCGGGATATGCGTTCAGGTCTGTCCGACCGGTATCGATATCCGCAATGGCTTGCAGTACATGTGTATCGGATGTGCAGCGTGTATTGATGCGTGCGATCAGGTCATGGAAAAAATGGATTATCCGAAGGGACTGATTCGATATTCGACTCAGAATGCGATCGACGGAAAGTATCCGGACAAGGAAATTGTCAAACACACTTTCCGTCCGCGTACGTTGATATATACGGTGTTGTTGTCAGCCATCTGTATCGCGTTTGTCTATACCTTGGCCAATCGTGTGCCATTACGTACCGATGTCATCCGTGATCGTCTGGTGCTCTCCCGTATGGCTGACAACGGCCAGATCGAGAATCTGTACCGTCTGCAGGTGATCAATATGGATGGCAAGGCGCATCGCTACGCCATCACGGTCAGTGGTGTCGATGGTATCCATCTGGTTGAAGGTAATGCGGTGCAAATCGCGGCGCTTGGCACCGAGAATGTCAACGTGGTGCTGCGTGCTGACCCCAGTACGCTGAAGCGGCCGAGCATGCCGATTATTTTCACGATCAAGGCTGACGACGATGCCAGCATCGTTCGTGAAGCGAAATCCAGTTTTCTGAAATAAGGCCATGCAACTGATGACTCTTCTCGAACAGCGTCCTTGGTGGAAGGAGCCGATGGTCTGGCTGGTCGCCGGTTTACCTGTTCTTGCGGTAATCGCCAGTTTTGCGACTTATTTTATCGCTGCCAATAATACGGATACGTTGGTCAACGCTGGATACATGAAAGAGGGCTTGGCTCCGATCAAGGACACAGCAAAAGAAGCACGTGCGGAATCTCTTGCGATCGAGGCCAATCT
>JAIFLB010000135.1 GCA_020049245.1 Betaproteobacteria bacterium
CGGAGTTCGCATACTTCACGATGCCCTTGGCGATGTTGTTGGCGGCATACATGGCCATCATTTCGCCGGAACAGACGATGTAGATTTCCTGCGCCTTGTTCTCGCGGATGGGCATGGCGAAACCGCCACACACCACGTCGCCGAGCACGTCGTAAAACACGAAGTCGAGGTCTTCTTCATAGGCGCCTTCTTCTTCCAGGAAGTTGATGGCGGTGATGACACCACGACCGGCGCAACCGACTCCCGGCTCAGGACCACCGGATTCGACGCACTTGATGTCGCGGTAGCCGACTTTCAGCACATCTTCCAGTTCCAGGTCTTCCACAGAACCGGCATCGGCCGCCATCTGCATGATGGAATTCTGTGCCTTGGCGTGCAGGATCAGGCGGGTTGAGTCCGCCTTGGGATCGCAGCCAACAATCATTACTTTCTTACCGGCTTCAGCCAGACCGGCCACCAGGTTTTGTGTGGTGGTGGACTTGCCGATACCGCCCTTACCGTAAATCGCGCATTGACGCAGAGCCATGGTCTTACTCCTCAGGTCTCAAAAACAGGATGCGATTGAAATCTCGCTCGCAGTCCAGTTATTGCAAGGCCTGTGCCAGCGCCGGATGCCAACACTATGTAATTGATTTATATGGATTTACAGGAGACAAAAAGACATCCATGTCGCGTGTCGTACAACACAAACGGAGCGGCTTTGTCGGGGTGGTGACAAGCTGAAACGCTTCAACCTTGAATCCTCTGTTAATCGCGTTCGAGTGTGGGTCTATCAGAGACAGGAGACCTGATCGCCCGCTCAGCATTTCCAAAAAGCGGCACGCTGTTGATTGCATGCAGGTGGGAAAACACTGCCCTGTCTTCACGTTGCAGGAGCGTCCACTTTCGGCGTGAGCGGCGTGAAATCGTCCAGTCGCCTGCATCCAGACGGCTTCTCGGAGATGAATCTGCCGCCAACAGAGGTTTCCAGGTTGAACTCTGCCCAGCTCAGTTGCAGGTCGGTGAGCTTGACACTCTGTGATTCAGAGCTTTAAGCTCTGAATCACAGAGTTGATTCGATTGCAGACATGATTCCTCACCACGAACAGTTTCAGGCCATTCAGTCCATGCTGACGGCAGGTCATCGCAGTGTGCGCCTGGAACGGCACAGCCTGTTTCTGATCGGCGGCGTCGGCGGCTTCATCGCCGGCGCGACCGAGTACATCATTACCGCCGAACGCTTCCCCGACATCCCGCAACGCGCCCTGGTCTTACTGCTCTGGCTGACCTTCTGGCTGGGCGGCATGGCCTGGCTCGACCAATGGCTGACGCGGCGCGCTCGTCAACGCCGCGACGAAACCCTGCCGTTCGCCCAAGCGCAGATCACGCGCGCCTGGTGGATGCTGCTCGGCATGGGCACGCTGGGCACCTTCGCCATGTTCTTCCATGGTGGTGGCGGTATGACCTACGCGCTGTGGATCGTGCTGCTCGGACTCGGCATCTACCTGTTCGGCCTGTTCTCGCGACCGCTGATCGAATGGATCGGGCTGGCCACCATACTGCTCGGCGTCGCCGGTCTGGCCGCCGGCCTGCCTTATGGCGCGACGCACTGGCTGGCAGCCTCCTGCTTCGCGATCGGCATGCCGCTGGCTGGTTGGCTGAACGCGAGATTCAGCGATGCCAGCTTTCCGCGCAGCATCCTCGCTCTCGGTTTGTGGTTGCTGTTGGTCGTGACGCCGCCTTTGCTGCTGACACGTTTTTCCATCCCCCCGGTGCCCGCCGCTGGCGAACAGGTACTGCGTCTGCAGGCGGGCAGCCGCATCCCACTAAGGGTTGATCTGGAAAGTCCGATCCTCAGGATTGAACCGCAGGCCGAGTTGGAAATGACCCTGACCCAGCCGGTCGAAATCGTGCTGATCGACGGCCAGCCGGATGGTCGCTACCGCATCGGCAACGGCGACTGGCACGCCATTCGCGACGGCGTCCTGCGCCTGATGATCGACCGCATCACGCCGCGGCTGGACGGCAATGCGCCCGAAGTGCGCGCCCATGCCAGCTTCAATGGCGCCGAATTCAACGGAGACACTCCATGAGTACGCCCCTGCCCACACTCGACCCGCTGTTGCATCAGCCGGCGCGCACGCAACTGGTAGCCTTTTTGTCCGGTCGCGGCGAAGCCACTTTTTCCGAACTGAAACGGGTGCTGGGGGTGACCGACGGCAACCTCGGCGCTCATCTCGCCAAACTGGTCGAAGCTGGCTATGTGGTGAACAGCGTGGCGACTGGCGAAGCGGCCAGCGGCGGTCGTGCCCAGACCGTCTATGCACTGACCCCCGCAGGCCGCGCGGCGCTCAACGAATATGTCACCCGCCTGTCGGCGCTGATGGCGCTGTCCGCCGGCAGCACACCGGTTAGCGAGTTATCCCCGCTCCTCGCGGGCGGTTCCTGAACCAATTTTTCCAAGGAGTAAACATGAACTTTCGCTACGTTTTCGCCGCAACAACCCTGGCCACGCTGACTGCCTGCGCCGGCCTGACAGCGCCCACGGCTGAAAAACTCGCCGCCATGCCGATGGTCACTTATCCGGACAAACCGCCGGCAGGCGATTTCATCTACAAGCTGCCCGCCGGACAGCCCATCGATCTGAACATCCGGGCCGACGGCAGCCTGCTTGCTGCGAATCTGGAACAAAAACTCAGCGCCAGCCTCAAGCACGACCTCTATCTGCATAAGGACTGGGCCAGCGAGGACGCCCAACAATGGCAGCGCGCCGACAAGTTGGTCGGCGTCAATCTGAGCGTGACTCTGCCGTCATACCAACATCCCGGCCCAGGCGAACTGCATATGACGTTGGAGCGCAAGACACCATGAAACCCACACTGCTTTTGTTGCTGATCCTTGGCATCAGCGGCTGCTCCACAGACTGGTCGCGCAACTTGTACGAGGGCGTGCGCCAGCAGCGCGAAGCCGTGCCCGACCCGACCGCAGCCCAACCCGCCAGCCGCAATCCGGACTACGAACAATATCGGCGCGACCGCGAAGCGCTGAAAGATGCGCCGGCTCTATGAGCGGCAACAGATAGGTGTCCGTTAAGCAGGATGGTTGGCTAAACGACTGCGCTGGAGTCAAACCTCGCACACCCCCGCCATCCTGACCAGATTGTCCTGATCCACGCTTTCAATGCGCACCGTGTAGCCCCACAAGCGAGCGATGTGGCGCAGCATTTCCGGGGTGCTCTCGCCCAGCGGGCGTCGGTTGTGCATGAAATGGCGCAGGGTCAGCGAGCGGTCGCCGTAGACATCGACGTTGTAGACCTGGATGTTGGGTTCGCGGTTGCCCAGGTTGTATTGCTCGGCAAGTAACTGGCGCACCTGGCGATAACCGGCGTCGTCGTGGATGGCGGCGATTTCCAGCTTCTCGTCCTGGTCGTCATCCACCACGGCGAACAGTTTCAATTCGCGGATCAGTTTCGGTGATAAATATTGCGCGATGAAGCTTTCATCCTTGAAGTTGCGCATCGCGAAGTCGAGCGATTTCACCCAGTCGCTGCCAGCCAGTTCGGGGAACCAGCGGCGGTCTTCGTCGGTGGGGTGTTCGCAGATGCGGCGCAGGTCGGTGAACATCGCAAAACCCAGCGCGTAGGGGTTGATGCCGCTGTACATGCGGCTATGGAACGGCGGTTGGTAGACCACGTTGGTATGGCTTTGCAGGAATTCCAGCATGAAGCCATCGGTCAGCTTGCCTTCTTCGTACAGGTGGTTGAGCAGCGTGTAATGCCAGAAGGTTGCCCAGCCTTCGTTCATCACCTGGGTCTGCCGTTGCGGGTAGAAATACTGCGCGATCTTGCGCACGATGCGGACGATCTCGCGCTGCCACGGTTCCAGGCGCGGCGCGTTCTTCTCGATGAAATAGAGCAGGTTTTCCTGTGGTTCGGCCGGGAAGCGACGTTCTTTCCTGGCAGCCTCGGAAGCCTCTTTCGGCGGCAACGTGCGCCATAGATCGTTGACCTGCGATTGCAGATAGTCCTCGCGCTCGCTCTGGCGCGCCTGTTCCTTGGCCATCGACAGCTTCGCCGGCCGCTTGTAGCGGTCGACGCCGTAGTTCATCAGCGCGTGGCAGGAATCCAGCAGTTCCTCGACCGCTTCCTCGCCATGACGCTGTTCGCAGTCGGCAATGAAATTGCGGGCGAACACCAGGTAATCGAGGATGCCTTCGGCGTCAGTCCAGGTGCGGAACAGATAGTTGCCCTTGAAGAAGGAGTTGTGGCCGTAGGCGGCATGCGCGATCACCAGCGCCTGCATGGTCATCGTGTTCTCTTCCATCAGATAGGCGATGCACGGGCTGGAATTGATCACGATCTCGTAGGCCAGCCCCATCTGGCCGCGCTTGTAGCTCTTCTGGGTCGACATGAATTCCTTGCCATACGACCAGTGGTGGTAGCCCACCGGCATGCCGACCGAGGAATAGGCATCGATCATCTGTTCGGAAGTGATCACCTCGATCTGGTTCGGATAGGTATCCAACCCGTAATGAGCGGCGACCCGGCGAATCTCGCGGTCGTAGGTGTCGAGCAGTTCGAAGGTCCATTCCGAGCCTTCCGAGATCGGCTGGCGAACCACGCCAGCTGGGTCGGCCGCTGGGTCGGCGGGACGGTCTTGCACGGGGACAGGGCTGAGTTCGGTCATCTCAAGTCACCTTTTTCTTGAACAGTTCACGGAACACCGGGTAGATGTCCTCCAACCCGAGGATGCGCTGCATGGCAAAACGCGGGCTGGTGGCGGCAATGCGCGCGTATTCGTGCCACAGGCTTTGCGGTTCTTCCGCCTCGATCTCGACATAGGCGTAGTACTGCACCAAGGGCAGGATGCTCTGGCTGATCAACTCGCGGCAACGCATCGAATCCTGTTCCCAGTTGTCGCCGTCGGAAGCCTGCGCCGCATAGATGTTCCAGGCCGCGCTCGGGTAGCGTTCGAGGATGATGTCGTGCATCAATTCAAGCGCGCTGGACACCACGGTGCCACCGCTTTCGCGGGCGGAGAAGAAGTTCTCTTCATCCACTTCGCTGGCCACCGTATGGTGCCGAATGAACACCAGTTCGATGCGCTCGTAGCTCTTGGTCAGGAACAGATAAAGCAGCATGAAGAAGCGCTTGGCGATGTTCTTGCGGTTTTCGTCCATCGAGCCGGACACATCGAGCACGCAGAACATGACCGCCTGGCTGGAAGGCGTCGGTTGATCAACGCGGTTGGCATAGCGCAAATCCCAGGTATCGATGAACGGCACGGCAGCGACGCGCGCCTTCAGCGTGGCGATATCCTCGCGCAGTTCATCGGCTTCCGGGCTGTCGCCGCGTCCGGCCGCGACCAATTCCTCCAGCGCTTCCTCCGCCTCGCGCAGCGCTTCGCGCGGACCGGCCGCCATCGCCAGGCGGCGACCGATGGCCTGCTTCATCGAGCGCACCACATGTAGGTTGGACGGGTTGCCGGAACTGACGAAGCCGGCGCGGGCGCGCTTGGTTTCCGGCACGGCGGCGAGCTGTTTCTTGACCAGATCAGGCAACGCCAAGTCCTGGAAGAAGAACTCCATGAACTCTTCCTTGCTGAGTTCAAACACGAACTCATCCATGCCTTCGCCGTCCGGCGAGCCCTTGCCGCCGCCCTGGCCGCCACCGCCTTGCGGTCGATCGACACGGTCACCGCTGACGAATTCCTGGTTGCCCGGATGCACAACATTGCGGCGGCCGCCGGGACCGTGGTGGAAGATGGGTTCCGACAAGTCCTTGGATGGAATCGAAATCTTCTCGCCACGCTCCAGATCAGCCACACCGCGGCCGGACACCGCCTCGGTGACGGCCTTGCGAATCTGCCCCTTGTAGCGGCGCAGGAAGCGCTGCCGATTGACGGCGCTGCGATTCTTGCCGGACAGGCGACGATCGACGAGTTGGCTCATGGTCGCTCCTCGCTCAGGAAGCCTTCCTTGCCCGCAGATACCACTCGGCCAACAGCCGCACCTGCTTGTCGGTGTAGCCCTTGGCGACCATGCGCTGGACGAAGTCCTGATGTTTCTTCTGCTCGTCACTGGACGCCTTGGCGTTGAACGAGATCACCGGCAGCAGATCTTCGGTGCTGGAGAACATGCGTTTCTCGATCACCGCGCGCAGCTTCTCGTAACTGGTCCAGGCCGGGTTCTTGCCCTGGTTCTGGGCGCGGGCGCGCAGCACAAAGTTGACCACCTCATGGCGGAAGTCCTTCGGGTTGGCAATGCCGGCCGGTTTCTCGATCTTCTCCAGTTCCAGGTTGAGCTGGCCCCGATCGAGGATTTCGCCGGTATCGGCGTCGCGGTATTCCTGATCCTGTATCCACATGTCGGCGAAGCTGACGTAGCGGTCAAAGATGTTCTGGCCGTATTCGGAATACGACTCCAGATAGGCAGTCTGCAATTCCTTCTCAATGAATACGGCATAGTGCGGCGCCAGATATTCCTTCAGGTAGGCGACATAGCGCTGCTCCAGTTCCGGTGGCAGCTGCTCCTGTTCGATCTGCTGTTCCAGGATGTACAGCAGATGCACCGGGTTGGCGGCGATTTCGCTGTGATCAAAATTGAAAACGCGCGACAGAATCTTGAACGCGAAGCGGGTCGAGATACCGTTCATACCTTCGTCAACCCCGGCGAAATCCCGATACTCCTGATAGCTCTTCGCCTTCGGATCAGTGTCCTTCAGGTTCTCGCCGTCATAGACGCGCATCTTTGAATAGATGCTGGAGTTATCCGGCTCCTTCAGGCGGGTCAGCACCGAGAACTGCGCCAGCATTTCCATGGTGCCGGGCGCGCAGGGCGCTTCCGACAGCGAGCTGTGATGCAGCAACTTCTGGTAAATCTTGACTTCATCCGACACGCGCAGGCAGTAAGGCACCTTGACGATATAGATGCGGTCCAGAAACGCCTCGTTGTTCTTGTTGTTGCGGAACGCGGTCCACTCCGATTCGTTGCTGTGCGCCAGCACGACGCCATCGAACGGGATGGCGCCAAAACCTTCGGTGCCCTTGTAGTTGCCTTCCTGCGTCGCGGTCAGCAGCGGATGCAGCACCTTGATCGGCGCCTTGAACATTTCGACGAATTCCAGCAAGCCCTGGTTGGCCAGGCACAGACCGCCGGAATAGCTGTAGGCGTCCGGGTCGTCCTGGGAGAATTTCTCCAGCTTGCGGATATCCACCTTGCCAACCAGCGAAGAGATGTCCTGATTGTTCTCATCGCCGGGTTCGGTCTTGGCGATGCCCATCTGGCCCAGCACGGAAGGCCAGCGTTTGATGACGCGGAACTTGGTGATATCGCCGTTGAATTCATGCAGCCGCTTCACCGCCCAGGGCGACAGCACGCGGCCGAGATAGCGGCGTGGGATGCCGTAATCCTGTTCCAGAATTTCGCCATCCTCATCGGCGGAGAAAAGCGCCAGCGGCGAATCGTTCACCGGCGAACCCTGGATCGCGTAGAACGGCGCTTTCTCCATCAGATGCTTCAGCTTCTCGGCGAGCGACGACTTGCCGCCGCCGACCGGGCCCAGCAGATAGAGAATCTGCTTCTTCTCCTCCAGACCCTGCGCGGCATGGCGGAAGTAGGAAACGATCTGTTCGATGGTTTCCTCCATGCCGTAGAAATCCTTGAAGGCGGGATAGATCTTGATCGTCTTGTTGGAAAACAGCCGCGACAGGCGCGCATCCTGCCGGGTGTCCACCATTTCCGGCTCGCCGATGGCGGCCAGCATGCGTTCGGCGGCGCTGGCATAGGCGATGCGATCTTTCTTGCAGATGTCGAGGAATTCCTCCAGCGAATATTCCTCTTCGACGCGGCGGTAACGTTCGATGTACTGGTTGAACAGGCTCATGGCGGTCTCCAGGTTGCAGATAGAAAGGACTCTGTCAATTACATAGCAATGCACATGCCACTGACAAACCGGCATAAATTTGACCGAATAAAGCCGGAATGGTGCCGGAATGGTGCCATAACCAGGTTGGTCATGATCTGTGACAGGTCATGGTGCTCATTTATGCGCCATGATGGTGCAACTGCAAGATTGGCTGTCGATTTTTCGACGTCTGAAGGTACGTAAAGCAATTCTCCAATTCTCAGCCAGCCCTTGTTCTGGTGTGAAATCACCATCAAGCGTCGAGTGGCGTGACACCCGATCGGGTAATCTGCAGGTACGTCAAGTCGGAGGCGCCGTGACGAGGAAAAATCGCAATGCATTGCTTTGGTTGCTGCTGGTCTTCAGCCTGATTTTTTTCGGGCTGGCCTGGCTGTTCAGCCTGCGTTCCCAAGCCTACGCCTTGCGGGAGGCTGAAGATCAGGCGCGCAATGTATTGCTTACCCAGCGCGCGCTGCATGGTTATGTGTCCGATGTCCAACGCACCGAGATTTATCGCCTGCAAAGCGGCGGAAAACTCGACCCAGACTATTTTTCCCCGCAATTGATGTCACGTACCTATATCGCCCGCCAGGTCATGCAGCGGCTGAATGCCGAGCGGCAATTGCTGGATCTGATGCCGATCTATTTCAAGCTGGCCAGCGAAAATCCTCGCAATCCGATCAATCAGGCGGACGCCTACGAACTGAAAGTGTTGCAGCGTTTCAATGCGGGTGAAGCCGGGGAATTCCGCGAAGTTGTCGAGGAGAAAGGGGCCAAATGGCTGTATCTGGCGGTTCCGGTTCAGGCCAACAACGACAGTTGCCTGAAATGCCATGGTTTACCCGAGCATGCCCCGGCCGATCTGTTGCGCCAGTACGGTGACAAAGCCGGATTTTTCGAAGCAATCGGCCATATTCGCGCGCTGATCTCAATCCGGGTGTCGATGGCCGCGATTCTGGAACAGGGCCGCGACAATGTCCGGACCCAGATCACGGTGACCTTTCTCAGCATGGTCGCGGTTTATCTGCTGATCTGGATATTCTTGCGCCGGCTGGATGCAAAACATCAAATCATTCTGGAGCAGAACATCGAACTGGAACGCTTGTCGGTCACCGACCCCCTCACCGGTTTGCTCAACCGCTCCGGCTTCCTGAAATCACTTGAACCCCGGCGCCAGGAAGCGATCCGCTATGGCACACCGATGGCGCTGGCGATGCTGGATATCGACCATTTCAAGCGCATCAATGATCAGCATGGACACACGGTTGGCGATGCCGTGCTGAAGGCGTTTGCGGAAGTGTTGCGCCGCAATGTGCGAAGTGCCGATGTGCTCTGCCGTTGGGGCGGCGAAGAGTTTCTCATCCTGCTGCCGCAGCAGGATGAAGCGGGCGCGGTCACCTCCGCAGAGAAGCTTCGCCGAGCGCTGGAAGTGGCGAGTTTTACGCCGGTAGAGACTTTGTCGGCCAGCTTTGGCGTGGCCGAATATCTTGCTGGCAACGACCTGCAGGGATGGATCGCGCGGGCGGATCAGGCGCTGTATGCAGCCAAGGCGGCGGGACGAAATACGGTACGAGTCGCCCGACCCGATGCCGGCGAGAGAATCGACGATGCTGCCCAGCCTGCCGCGTAACGCACGCCTGCCGATCAACCGCTGCAACCTGCCGGCAGCGATCCTTGGCAGCCTGACATTCCAGCAGCATCCGGTAGCGCTGAAGCTGGATGGCGTGGAAGCGTTACACCACGCCCTGTTCGCACGTCTCGCCGGGCTCGGCGACAGCGCCGAGCGAGCCGCCGTATTCATGGCCCACATGAACGCCGCGTTCAGCCTGGAACACCCCGAAGAAGCCGGCTACAACGCCACGCGGCCGTATGGTCGGGCGAAGGCGAGTTACCTGAAAGTCCTGCGCGGCTGGGCGTTCGACGCGGACGGCCGCGAAGGCGCGGTGCTGAAAGGCTGGGTAGAGTCGCGCTTCGGCCTGCTGCCGCGCCACCATGGCGGCCCGATCCGCGATTTTTCCGGGCCGGTATATCGACATTACCTGGAACAGCGCAGTGGCGGCCTCTACAACACCAACAGTCTGGAAGCCCAGTTCGATCTGCTCTACAGCTTTGCGCAACACGAACTCACCTTGCGCTGGCCGGCGACGACGCACCTCAGCCTCTATCGCGGCGTCAACCGACTGGGCAGTTACGAAGAACTCGGCGAGACCGGGCCGAATCGCCGTGTCGTCCTGCTCAACAGCCTCAACTCCTTCACCAGTGAACGCGAACGCGCCTGCGAATTCGGCGACCACATCCTGACAGCGCAAGTGCCGCTGGCCAAAGTGCTTTTCTTCAATGGATTGTTGCCAGGAAAACTTTGCGGCGAGGCGGAGTTTGGTGTCATCGGCGGTGTCTACGAAGTGAATCTGTCGGTGGAATAACCACCAATGCCTCACTGTTTGGAATAAATCCGACATCGCCGCTGCCCGAGAACCCGCGCCAATTCGAGCCTGTGGCCCGGCCCGCTTCTTGCACTACCTGAGGTATTCCCCCACCGGAGTACCCCATGCCCACAGACACCGCCCAATCCTTTGCAGACATTCTGGCCGGCCTGGCCGATGGCAGCGTCGTACCCTATCTTGGCTGCCACGCGCTCGCCGGCGTCATCAACCCGGCCAATGGCCAGGCTATCCCGGCCGATTCCGACAGCCTGATTCTGGCGATGAACGACGGCCGGCCGATGGCGCCCAAGTTGATGTACGAGTTTCCCCGCGCCGCCATGAACATCGAACTGAAAAAGGGCCGCTCCGCCGTCACCAAGTTCCTCGACCGCACCTATCGCGATACAACCTGGACCACCTCGCCGCTGCATACCTGGCTAGCCGAGCAGCACCTGCCGTATGTGATCGACAGCAATCGCGACACGCTGCTGCAGCAGGCCTATGCCGACCGCGCGCACACGCTGATCGTCGGCCTCTCGCGCATCGGCGGCACCGATTTCCGCTTCAAGCTTTACCAACACGACGGCGGCGGAAAAATTGGCAAACTCGGCGACGGCTACAAAGCGATCGATCAGGCCGACGTCGATGTCACCCTGCCCGTGCTGTTCAAACCACTTGGCACGCCACTACCGGAATCGCACTACATCGCCTCGGACGCGGATTTCGTCGATTACGTCACCGAGTTGATGGGCGGTTTCGGTATTCCCGCCTTCGTCAAACGCATGCGCCAGGGCAAACGCTACCTGCTGCTGGGATTACCGCTAAACCGCGACACTGAACGCATGGTGTTGTCGGACATCCAGTTCGGCGCCGCACGCCCAGCCGGCTGGGCGCTGATGCCAACTGCCAATGACAAGGAAAAACGCTTCCTGACCAAACTGGGCATCGAGCTGATTGCGGCCAGCAGCGCCGACCTGCTCGCCGCAGCGCAGGCGGAAGCAGAACTGGAGGCGGCCTGATGCTGGTCTGGGATGATCACGTTCACGCCCTGGGCGTGGCGGAAATGGACGCCACCCACTTCGAGTTCACCGCCCTGGTGAACTCGCTCGCGGCGTGTGACGACGCCGAATTCGCCGCCCTGTTCGAGAAGTTGCTGGAACATTGCCGGCTGCACTTCACCAGCGAAGGTCGCCTGATGCGCATCTCGCGCTTCCCGGCGCTGAACGAGCACGAAGGCGAGCATCACCGCATTTACGGCGATCTGGTGCAGATGAACCGCGCCGTGCAACGCGGCCGTCTGATGTTGCCGCGCGCGTTCGTCAAGCAGGGGCTGGAGGAGTGGTTTACCTTGCACCTCGCCAGCATGGACGCAGCACTGGCCGCGCACCTTAAGCGGGTCGGCGAAGCACGGGTGGACATGAGCGGCGGCTTGCCGGTGCTCATGTAGGACGGAGCGTTTCCAGGGGTGATCTGTGTGGTAGGTTATCGGCCTTATGTAAAGCTTTGCATAAGGCCGATTATGCAAAGTCGTTGATTATGGAAAGTATAAGTACGGAATTCACGCCAACCGCTGATTGGCAGCGGCTGATGGGAATTCCGACCTTCACATAATTACAGCGTCTTCAGGAAGGCGATCAGCGAGTCAGGTGCCCG
>JAIFLB010000046.1 GCA_020049245.1 Betaproteobacteria bacterium
CACGGCCGCAACTTCGTCGATGTGCGCGATGTTTATCTGCGTGTCACCGGCTTGTTCTGATTCGTGCGCAGCAGCCTCCAGATCGGCGTGGCTTGGTCAACCGCCTGGTCAACCTTTCTGACGCGCTTTCTGCTTGGCATCCTGATCTTTGGCATGCTGACGTCGGCGTGGGCCGACGTGACCCACACCCTGCCACTTGAGTTGACGCAGGCGGATTTCCGCATCGATGCCAGAGCAACACCGCCGCCCGATTCGGTGGATTGGCAGACGCAAGCCTTGCCGGATGCGTGGCCGGTCCACCATGCCAAGGCAGTTGCTGAAAATGCACCTGGCGGCTGGTATCGCTTCCGTTTTCAGATGCCCGCCGCGTTCGACCCGCTGCAAGCGGTCTATTTGCCTAAACTGGGGCTGAATGCAGCGGTGGTGCTGAATGGGCGCCCCATTGGCGATGGCGGTTCATTTCAGGAGCCGTATGGCCGCAACTGGAATCGACCGCTGTTGTTTCTCGTGCCGCCCGGGTTGTTGCAGCCGGGTGAGAACATTTTGCATGTGAGGCTGTTGTCGAATGCGTATACCCAGGCCAGTCTGCACTCGGTTTGGGTTGGGCCGGACAGCCTGCTGCGGCCCAAGTTCGAACGCGCGCTGTTTTTGCGTGTAACGCTGAATCAGACCGCCAGCCTGCTCATCGCCAGCATGGGATTGTTGATGCTGAGTCTCTGGTGGCGACGGCGACAGGATGTGGCGTATGGCTACTTTGGGGTCTCGGCGCTGATCTGGGCGGCGCAATCGACCAATCTGTATTGGGTCGAGGTGCCCTTGTCCACCGCGCACTGGGAAATCGCCGTCAACAGCAGTTTTCAGATTTTTTCCGCGTTTTTACTGATCTCGCTGTTGCGCTTTTCGGCTGCCGGCGGGCGGCCTTTACTCCCTCTGCTCTGGTTTTCGGTCATCGCCTCGCCGGTGACCCAGCTGTTGGCGCCCGCCCGGATCTATCTTTCGCTGACCGCGTCCTGGCACGTTTTCACCTTGTTTTGTGCCAGCCTTACCCTGGTGTTCCTGCTTCGCGCCGCAGTTAAATGGCACAACCGCGATGCCGGCCTGATGGCCGCTGCGATGAGTCTGGTGGTGGTGCTGGCCGGTCATGATTGGTTGATGCACAGCCAGCATTTCTGGTTGACGCAGCCGCATGAGTTGCTGGAGGACTTGTACCTTCTGCACTACAGCGCACCGCTGATTTTTCTCACCGTCGGCATGATCATGACCAGCCGTTTCGTGCGCGTGTTGAACGAGTTTGAAGCCCTCAACGACGATCTTGAAAACCGGGTGCAGGCCAAGCACGCCGAGTTGCAGGACAGCTTTTCCCGCATGCGCGCGCTGGAAATGGACCAGGCTGTGGCCGAGGAACGTGAGCGCATCTACCGCGATTTGCACGACGATGTCGGCGCCAAATTGCTTTCGCTGGTTTATCGCGCCAGCACTTCGGAATCGGCTGATCTGGCGCGTTCCGCCTTGCAGGATCTGCGCGATGTGGTGTCGACCACGCAGCATGGCAATCTTAATCTGGGCGCGGTGTGTGCTGATTGGCGTGCCGAATGTGAACAACGTCTGAGCGAAGCGGGGATTTCGCTGGATTGGACGCAGCCGAATTGGTCGCTGCCCAGTCTTGAAAACCTCGGTCTGACTCCACCCCAGTCACTCAACCTGGGCCGCATTCTGCGTGAGGCGGTCAGCAATCTGATCAAACATGCCGACGCCGGAAAAGCCTGGGTTCAGATCAACCTCGAAGCGGGGACTCTGAGCGTGTTGATTCGGGATGACGGGGTGGGATGTGGCGGTGCATCGTCACGTCCGCCCGGGCGCGGCGTTCATAACATGGAACAGCGCGCCAGACGCATCGGGGCGATTTTCAACCGCGCATCACATGTTTCTGGCGGTTGTGAAATTCAGGTGCGCCTGCCTCTCGCCGCCGCTGCGGATACATAGAACCCGCTGGCTCAGGCTCCTGTGCGGGAGCGGGAATTTGATTGAAGTCGCAAGACTTACGGCTGCGTCTCGGCTTCGAAGCCGTCATGCCAGATGCAGACCCGGTTGCCACCTTCCGATTTGGCGATCAGTTGGGCGCGTTCGACGCGTTCCAGGGTTTCGTCGATGAAGAAGATGGGTTCCAGGTTGACCAGTCCGAACGAGGCGGTGAACTGGATCTTTCGGGTCTCGACTTCAAACGTATGCGCGGCCAGTTTTTCGCGCAGGCGATTGATCAGTGCGCCGGCCTGGTCGAGGTCGATATTCGGCAGGCAGAGCAGGAATTCCTCGCCGCCGAGCCGGAACAGGGTGTCGTAGCCACGCAGGTGGTTGGCGAAGAAGCTGGCGACGCCTTTCAGCACTTCATCGCCGATCAATTGGCCGTGTGCGGCGTTGACCTGGGCGAAATCATCGAGATCGACAAAGCAGATCGCGCAGGGTTGGCGGGTGCGTTGCACGCGTTCGATTTCTTCCGCCAGACGCAGATGCACGGCCTGGCGGTTCCAGAGCCCGGTCAGTTTGTCGACCGCGCCGAGACGTTCGGTCAGTTCCTGTTCCTTGCGCCGCAATAGTTGCCGGATGCGGGTGGCGACGGCAACCAATGCGTCGTAATCGGCGCCAGTGATGGGCTGATTGGCGGCTTGCGCCTGCAACAGATGGCCGGCGATCTGGTGCATGGATTGATGTGCGGCCACCAGCGCGGCGTGGCTGGGCTCGTCACCGGCGCGGGCATCCTCGGTACCATGCAGCCAGTGCCCAAGCTGGCAGCGCAGATGCGAGTCGTCAGCGAGATCGTCCGGATTGGCAGCGCCGCCGCAGATCAACTGTCGGTTCAGGCGCGCCAGCCATTGCGAATGTTGGGCGATGGCGCGGTCAAGCTCATGCAGGCGGGCCAGGATGTCGGCGTGGGCGAGTTCGGAAGGGGTCATGGCGTTGCCTCATTCACGGGATTTAAAGCGGGGTGATCGGCTTGCGGGTAATCGAGGTGGTAGCCCTGGGCTTTATCAACGCCCAACCTCGCCAAAAGTTTCAGGGTGGCTTCGTCTTCCACACATTCGGCGACTGTGGTTTTGCCAAGGCCACGCGCGACTTCCACCATGCCGCGCACAAAGACCTGATTTTCGTGGTCGTGCGGCAGATTGCGGATGAACATGCCATCCAACTTGATGGTATCAACACGGATATGTTTGAGGTAGGCGAAGGATGCGAAGCCGGCCCCGAAGTCGTCGAGACAGACGCCGCAGCCGGTTTGTTTCAAGGCTTCGATAAAGCGTTCGGCATCGGTGAGGTCGGACACGGCGGCGGTTTCAGTGATTTCAATCAGCAGCCGGGCAGGGTCGGCGCGATATTCGCGCAATAGATCGGCGATGTAGTTGGGCAATGCGGGGTCATCGAAGGAGCGGCCGGAGATGTTGACTGCGATGGGCGGCGCATGCGGTTTTTCGCTCAGCAGCTGGATCGCCTGGCGCAAAACCCAGCGGTCGATTTCCAGAATCTTGTTGCTCTTTTCCGCGATTGGAATGAACAGGCCAGGCGGCACCAACTCCCCGGTGTCTGCGTCGCGCAGGCGGATCAAGGCTTCCAGGTGGCCGACCTTGCCGGTCTGGATGAAGTAGACGCCCTGGAAATGCAGTTCGAACAGGTTGTCACGCAGCGCGCTGTTCAGGCGTTCGTTCCATGACAGGCGAGTGACCATCTCCGGCGTCGTGTCGAGATCGGCGCGATAGGCGCGCCAGGCATTCTTGCCGGCTTGCTTGGCCTGGTACATGGCGGCATCGGCGCAGGCGACCAGTTGGTCCTGGTCCGCAGCATGCAGCGGGTGGAGCGCGATGCCCAGGCTGGAGGAGATATGCAGCAACTGGCCTTCGAAGCGGAACGGGATCTGGGCAATCGCGCGCACGACCCGGTCCGCCAGGGTTTCGGCTTGCCGCATGTCGGCGGCGGGCAGCAGGATGGCGAATTCGTCGCCGCCGAGACGGAACAGCAATTCGTTGCGCCGGGTCAAGCCGGACACTTCGCCGGCAACGCGCACCAGCATCGCATCCCCGGCGGTGTGGCCGAAGTGATCGTTGATCGTCTTGAATTCGTCGAGGTCGAAGAAAAGCAGCGCCGAGGTGGCGCCATGGCGACCCGATTCGGCCAACATGCGTTCGAGTTCGATCTTGAAACGGTGCCGGTTGAAGAGGCCGGTGAGCGAATCGCGTTCGGCCAGGTAGAGCAGTTGTTCGGCAGTCTGGCGTTCACTGGTGACATCTTCGTAAACCCACAGATGGCCGAGGAAACGGGCTTCGCTGTCGCGCACGGCATAGCTCGACTGGGTAATCATGCGACCGTCGCGGATGCCGATTTCATGGCTTTCGGCGTCGGCCTGCTGGCCCAGCACTTCGCTTAGATAATCCAGATACGCGTCTGGCTGGACCAGGTTGGCGGTGCCGTGCGAGAAGATCAGGCTGGCGCTCTGGCCGATCAGGTCGGTGTCTTCCGGCAATTGCCAGATATGGTTGAACGCCGGGTTGTGATAGATCACGCGCTGATCGACGCCGACGAACAGAATGCCAAGGTTCATTGCCGATAGCAGGGCCTTCAGGCGGGCGCGTTCGGTTTCCGCGCCGGCCAGGTATTCGCGGGATTGGGCTTCGGAAGACTTCAGATCGGAGATGTCGCGAATACTGGCGCGGATGCCGAGAAACTGATTTTCCCGGCTGTAGATCGAGTGCCAGTTGGCGGCGGCCCATAAATGCGAGCCATCTTTCCGCCGCATGCGGAATTGATAGCCTTCGCCGGATGAGCCGCTCAGTGCGTGCTGAAAATTCTGTTCCGCCAGCTGACGATCTTCCGCTTTGATCAGGCAGAGCGGGAAGCCAGGCAACGTCAGGCATTCATCCGGCTCGTAGCCGGTTATCCGGGTCACCGAGGGGTTGACCCAGATCGTGCGTCCGGTGGGTTCGATCCAGAGTTCCAGATCGTAGGTGTAGTTGGCGATGGCGAAAAAGCGTTGTTCGCTGTCGCGCAGTTCCGACAGTTGCGCTTTCAGTTGATGCGACATGGTGCGGAAAGCGTTGGCCAGTTGGCCGACTTCATCCGGTCCCGAGGCGGGCAGCAGGGTGTCGAAATTCTGGTCGGCCAGCGCATGGCTGGCGTTGGTGAGTTGCTGCAGGCGCCGGGTCAGCCAGTAACCAATCAGGGCGAGGGTGAGAAAAGTCATCACCACCGCGCCAAGACCGACATAGATACCCTGGCGCAGCGCGCGTTGACGGGCTTCGGCGAGGAATGCAGTGCTGATGCCAAAACGCAGATTGCCATACGCCATGTGGGCGAGAAGGATCGGGGTTTCGGTATCGAAGACGGCGTCCTGCTCTTTGCCCAGACTTTGATCGATCGCCGGCAGGTTATCGCTTTCGCCAATTCCTGCGGCCGCGAGACGACGTCCATCGAGATCGAGCAGGATCAGGTAAACATAGGCATCGTTGCTCAGCGCGGCAGCCAGAATCTCGTTCAGCGAGCCATAGTCGCGTTGCATCAGCGGTGGGCCGAGCGCGGCGTTGAGCAATGGAATGGCGCTATTTACCCGGAGCTGGGTTTTTTGGATCAGCTCTTCTTCCGTCAGCTTCAGATTGCTGACTACCAACAGGCCGAGCATCAATGCTTCAACCAGTAGTCCGGCGAGCGAGAGCTTCAGCCACAGCGGCATGTGAAAAAAGTGCTTCACTTGAGTGCCTTGCGGGTTTCCATGAGAAAAACATCGGCCCGCTTCAGGTTGGCTTCACTGGCTGGGATCAGATTTTTGTAGCCGGTGTGGCCGAGAAAATTGATGCCCTCTGCTTCCGCCGGGAAGGTGAGCAGGATTCGCTTCAAGAAGTCTGCCTGGCGCTTGCTGGTGGCTGGTTTGGCGATCAGGAAGAAGGCGGGAATGTTGGCGATTTGCTTCATGACCACCAGCTTCCGGCGCAGATCTTCCGGAATCTGCAACAGGCCCTGGCTGGTGGTGACGGCGGCGGCGGAAAGGCCACCTATCAGCGAGTAGGCGGCGCTGGCATGCGTGCGATGTTCAACCACCTGATAGTCACGGTCGGCTTCCAGGCCCTGCGTTTCAATATATTGCAAGGCGGCCGTCACCGTGATGGCGAGGCGGTCGATGACCGCAAGTTGCTGGTTTCTCAATGCCTTGATGTCGCGCAGTGGCCGATCCGCGGCATACACCAGCTGTGAGTCATGGTCAGGCACGAACTGGATTAGGGGAATGAAGCCCGCTTCTTTCTGGGCGAGTCGGGCGAAATGGGCGGGGGTGATGGTCAGGTCGAAATCACCCCGCAGGGCGCGTTCATGAAAGTGCCGAAAGTCGGCCGCGCTTTCGATGCGAACCGGTTGTTGCAGGTGCTTTTCAAGATAGGCGCGCAGTGGTTCATAGCGTTCGGTCAGCACGCGGGCGCTGTGGCTCGGCAGCACGCCGAGAATAAAGCTGGGTGCCGCTTGTGCGCTTACCGGGCTGCATAGAATCGCAATGAGCAAAACGCTGAAAAAGCGCATAACACGCAGGTCGCAACGGCGTCGCATGGTTTGGGTTTCCGTTTGTTGCCTCGGCGTCTTTTCAAGGTTCAAACGCTAAGTTTCTTGATCAATACTTTCGACCGCCTTTGCCAGTTGTATAGCGCTTTCCGGGGCGCTGGCAGGTCTTCCGGCTGGCCCTGGATGAAGCCGCGTTCGATAAACCAGTGCGCGGTGCGCGTGGTGAGGACGAACAACTGGGTCAGGCCAAGTTCGATCGCGGCTTCTTCGACGGTGGTAAGCAGGGCGTCGCCGCGCCCTCCCCGCTGAAATTCGCGTGCCACCGCAAGGCAAGCCATTTCGCCGGCGCCGGTTTCGGGAAACGGATACAGCGCAACGCAGCCGACGATGCGGCCATCCAGTTCGTCGACAAAAAACTGCTCGACTTCCTGCTCCAGGCGTTCACGCGAACGCCGCACCAGAATGCCTTCTGCTTCCAGCGGTTCGATCACCGAAAGAATGCCGCCGACGTCGTCGATCTTGGCCGGGCGCAGGTTTTCCACCGATTGCCGGGTGACCATGGTGCCGACACCGGCATGTGTGAACAGCTCCATCAAGACCGCGCCATCGACATCGGCGCTGATCAGGTGCACTTTGCCGACCCCCTTTTTGCAGGCGTGTGCGGCGTGTGGCAGATACAGCTTCATGTCGCCTTCCGGCAGTTCGCGCAGCAGCTTGGTTACCTGCGCGGCAGTAACCCGGTTGATGCGGTGGCCTTTGGCGTCGACGGTGTCGCCGTGGTCAAGAATGAACACCAGTTTGTCGGCTTCCAGTGCAATTGCGGCATGGGTGGCGACTTCTTCCAGCGTCAGGTTGAACACTTCGCCGGTGGGGGAATAGCCGAGCGGAGAAAGCAGCACGATTTCGCCGGCATTCAGGCGGTCGCGGATTGGATCGACGGCGATCTTGCGCACTTCGCCAGTGAACTGCAGATCAATCCCGTCAACAATTCCAGCTGGCTGCGCGGTGACGTAATTGCCCGAGGCGACGCGAATGTCGGCGCCAGCCATCGGCGTATTCGGCAGGCCGACGGAAAGCAGACTTTCGATATCCACCCGCACCGAGCCGACCGCGTCCTTGACGTGCTCCAGTGCGTCGGCATCGGTGACCCGGCGACCCTGCACGTACTGGGCTTCGGCGGCCAGACGTTCTTCCACCTGAGGCCTTACGCCGTGCACCAGCACCAGGCGCACACCGAGCGCATTAAGCAGATTGATGTCGTAAACCAGATCGACGAAATCCTCGCGCAACATCGCCTCGCCGCCGAACGCGAGGACAAAGGTTTTGCCGCGAAAAGCGTGGATATAGGGTGCGGCGGCGCGAAACCACTCAACGAAAGATGTCGATTCCGCTTCAGCCAATTTCGCCATGACCTACCTCCCGATTAAATTGGCTATGAATTGAATACCGCTTATTTCGGCATTCAGCTAAAAATCTTGAGTGCAATCAGAGGTTATTTGAAATCGCCCCAGATCGCCTGCATCGCGGCCAAGGCTGCCAGGGCTGCGGTTTCGGTGCGTAAAATTCGTGGGCCCAAACGCAGTGCGACGCAGCCGGCGGCAATCGCCGCGTTGCGTTCAACCGGGTCGAAACCACCCTCGGGACCGGCCAGTAGCAGTATCGGCCCGGTTGGCGCCGGCAGGTCGCGCAGACTCTGGCTAGCCTCCGGGTCGAGCAGATAGCGCTGCACCCCGGTTGGCGTCTGGCGCAGCCAGGGCATGAAATCCTGTATCTCGGCGACCGGCGGCAGTTGGTTGCGGCCGCATTGTTCGCAGGCGGAAATGACGACGCCGCGCCAGTGGCGCAGGCGTTTTTCGGTTTTCTCGCCAGTCAGCTTGACGACGCTGCGCCGCATCATCAAAGGCTGAATGGCAGCAACGCCGAGCTCGACCGATTTCTGCAACGTCAGGTCCATGCGTTCGCCGCTGGAAATGCCTTGCGCCAGCGTGATCCGCAGGTTCGATTCACGCTGCGGTTCCGCATGCCCACTGAGTCGAACTGCGGCTGCCTTGCCTTGTTGTTCGAGTGTGCCCTGGTATTCGCCGCCATCGCCATTGAACAGAACGACGCCATCGCCTCCGCGCAGTCGCAGTGCTCCAATCGCGTGGCGCGCGGTTTCGTCAGGTAATTCGATCAAGCGGCCGACGGCTAACGGAAGGTCACAATAAAATCGGGGCATGGTCGATGGGTTTCAGGACAGAAACTGGTTGGGCAAGATAAACCGGCAAGTTGGGCGGGTGCGGCTGAGCCATGGTGGAGTGATATTATCGTCGACCTTGGTTCAACCGGAGTTAACGCATGGTCCGCATGGAAACCCCGATTTGTGATTTTGGCTGGAAAGCCCCTGATTTCGTCTTGCCTGCGACCGATGGCAAGATCTATTCATTGCAAGACGTGGCGGGTCCGAACGGTTTGTTGGTGATGTTCATCTGCAACCATTGCCCCTATGTCAAAGCGGTGATCGATCGCATCGTGCGTGATGTTGCCGAACTCAAAACCCTGGGCGTCGGCGCGATTGCGATCATGTCGAACGATGCGACCGAATATCCGGAAGACAGTTTCGACAACATGCGTTTGCTGGCGGAAAAACTGGCTTTTCCAATGCCGTATGTGCTGGATGCTTCGCAGGGCATTGCAAAAATTTATGGCGCGGTCTGTACGCCGGATTTCTTCGGTTTCAACCGCAATCTGGAACTGCAGTATCGCGGCCGCCTGGACGCGTCACGCAAGGAAACCGCGCCGGACGATGTCCGACGTGATTTGTTCGAGGCAATGAAACAGGTGGCAGAGACCCAGCACGGGCCGGCCGAGCAGATTCCCAGCATGGGTTGTTCGATCAAGTGGATGAGCTGAGCGCATGCAAGACCTGAAGCGGATGGTCGAGCAGGTGGTCGAGGCCTGTCGCGAGGTCGGGCGCGAAGAGGTCATGCCACGCTATTTGAAGGTGGCGCATCAACGCAAGGTTGATGGCAGCTTGCTGACCGAAGCGGATCTCGCGGCGCAGGTGGCACTGTTCAAGAAGTTGCGGGCGATTGCGCCTTATCCGGTGCTTGGCGAGGAGATGACCGAGGCCGAGCAAAAGGATGTCTGGGGCCTCGGTGATGACGGTTTCTGGTGTGTCGATCCAATCGATGGCACGAGTAATTTTGTAAATGGACTGCCTTTTTTCGCCATTTCAGTGGCTTTGGTGCGCAACCGAAAAAGTGTGCTGGGTGTGGTGTATGACCCGAGCGCAGATGAGGCGTTTTATGCCATCGAGGGCCAGGGTGCGTTCATGAACGGCGATCGCTTGCCGTTGAAAGTGCCGCCTGATGAGTTGAGCCGTTGCATGGCTGGTATCGAATTGAAACGGATCGACCGCACGCTGGCCGGCCGTCTGGCGTTTGAACATCCGTTCAGTTCACAGCGAAATTTGGGCGCCAGCACGCTGGACTGGTGTTACATCGCGGCGGGCAGGTTGCATGTCTATCTGCATGGCGGTCAGAAGCTCTGGGATTACGCGGCGGGCTGCCTGATCCTGAAGGAAGCCGGCGGTGCCGCTTGTGCGCTGGATGGATCTGATTTCGTCAGCGAAGATCCTTGGTCGCGGTCGGTTCTCGCGGCTTTGACGCCAGATCTTTTAAGACAGTGGAAAGGCTGGATCGGGGTGTGAGAAATGCGACTAATGCGCATAAAATTTGATTCAAATGATCTGAAAAAACTTGACGCAGCGCAGCATTGCTGGCTTCGATAAGTTCGCGATCCGAGAATATAAAAATATTTTAATTTTCTTTGCTCAGGCGCTTTAAAACCCGGAAAAAACAAGGTGATATGGCGTTTTTATATTGTTCTGCATGCATTCAATTCGGCATCAATCAGCCCGGGGTCGTCTTGCTCAGGCCCATTTGCCTGCGGGATAATCAGGGCTTTCCGCCCATCCGGGCCTAGATTTCGGTTTTTTCTTTGAGGAAACAAAGACATGGCAACACGTAACGACCTCGCAAACGCCATCCGCGCACTTGCAATGGATGCTGTCGAGAAAGCCAAGTCCGGTCACCCGGGCGCCCCGATGGGCATGGCGGAAATCTCTGAAGTGCTCTGGAATCATCACCTGCGTCACAACCCGGCCAATCCGAAGTGGCCGGATCGCGACCGTTTCGTGCTGTCCAACGGCCACGGTTCGATGTTGATCTACGCGCTGCTGCACCTGACCGGCTATGACGTCACCGTCGATGACCTGAAGAACTTCCGTCAGCTGCATTCACGCACCCCGGGCCACCCGGAATACGGCTATACCGCTGGCGTTGAAACCACCACTGGCCCGCTC
The DNA here is from genome assembly GCA_020049245.1 of Betaproteobacteria bacterium. Lineage (GTDB taxonomy): Bacteria > Pseudomonadota > Gammaproteobacteria > Burkholderiales > Thiobacillaceae > PFJX01. Next base: position 10,874 of record JAIFLB010000046.1, read on the forward strand.
GGGCAGGGCATTACCAATGCCGTCGGTTTCGCGTTGGCAGAAAAGTTGATGGCGCATGAGTTCAACAAACCGGGTCTCGATATTGTCAACCACCACACCTATGTCTTCATGGGTGACGGCTGCATGATGGAAGGCATCTCGCACGAAGCCTGCGCGCTGGCTGGAACCTGGAAGTTGAACAAGCTGATCGCTTTCTGGGACGACAACGGCATTTCCATCGATGGCCATACCGATGGCTGGTTTACTGATGACACCCCGAAACGCTTTGAAGCCTACGGCTGGAATGTTGTCGCCAATGTCGACGGTCATGATGCCGTGGCGCTGGAAGCCGCCATCCAGAATGCGAAGCAGTCCAGCGACAAGCCCACCCTGATTTGCTGCAAGACCATCATCGGCAAGGGCTCGCCCAACAAGGAAGGTACCCACGACGTGCATGGTGCCGCACTCGGCGCTGCCGAAGTGGCCGCTACCCGCGCGAATCTGGGCTGGAACCACGAACCGTTCGTCATCCCGCAGGATGGTTACGACGGTTGGGATGCTAAGACCAAGGGCGAAGGCCTGGAAAAGCTGTGGAACAACAAGTTCGCCGAATACGCCGCACAATTCCCGGCCGAAGCCGCCGAATTCACCCGTCGCATGAATGGCGATCTGCCGGCTGACTGGGCGGGCCGCGTCCAAGCTGCATTGGCCACGACGCTGGAAAAGGCCGAGACCGTCGCCACCCGCAAGGCTTCGCAACTGGCCATCGAGCGTCTGGTTTCAACGCTGCCCGAGCGCGTTGGTGGTTCCGCCGACCTGACCGGTTCCAGCCTGACCAACTGGCCGGGTTGCCACAGCCTGCACCGCAATCCGGGTGGCAACTACATTTCATACGGCGTGCGCGAGTTCGGCATGGCGCACATCATGAACGGTATGGCGTTGCACGGTGGTCTCTTCCCGTTTGGCGGCACCTTCCTGATGTTCTCGGAATACATGCGCAATGCCTTGCGCATGTCGGCGCTGATGAAGCAACG
>JAIFLB010000140.1 GCA_020049245.1 Betaproteobacteria bacterium
CTTTTGGTCTGAAGATGGGACAGATCGGCATGCCGTTGCGTTTGATCCTGTTCGGCACCGCCCAGACACCCGCCATTGATCAGGTACTTGCACTGCTTGGCCGCGACGAGACCCTGCGCCGGTTTGAATCCGCCTGGCCGCATATTCTGGTGGTGGTGGAGTAAACCCCGGCACGACCGCTAAAATCGCAACTCGGCGGTTATAAATTTCAACGCCGACCGATAGCAAACGACACATAACAAACTCAAGTACGTTTTCATGCCTCAAAAAATGCAACTCATTGGTTCGCTGACCAGCCCGTTTGTGCGCAAGGTGCGCATCGTCGCGGCGGAAAAGTTCATCGAATACGAACTCGTCATTGATACCCCATGGAGCGAGGACACGCGTGTTCCCGAATTCAACCCGCTCGGCAAAGTGCCGGTCTGGATCATGGAAGATGGCAAGACCCTGTTTGATTCCAGGGTCATCGTCGAATACCTTGAGCATGTCAGCCCGGTTGGTCACCTGTTGCCGAAGGATGCACGCCCACGCATCGCTGTGAAGCGCTGGGAAGCGCTCGCGGATGGCGTCTGCGACGCCGCTGCGCTGGTTTTTGTCGAACGCAAGCGCGCCGCCGACAAGCAGGATCCGGAATGGGTAAAGCGGCAAATGGCCAAGATCGCAGCGGGCCTGAACATGATGAGCGACGACCTTGGCAACCAGAATTGGTGTACCGGCGAGTTCTTCTGTCTCGCCGATGTCGCCGTCGGCTGCGCACTGGGTTACCTCGAATTCCGTTTCCCCGAGATCGACTGGCGGCGTCAGCATTCCAACCTGTCCGAACTGTTCGACCGCATGATGCAGCGCCCTGCGTTCAAGGAAACGGTGCCGGTGGCTTAAAAGCACAGCACGAAACCCTGCAACCAGATCGACTGAATCGGCGGTCGTTCTGGAATTGTCCATAATCAGGACATGCCCACCGATCAACTCGCCACCCTGTATCCCTTCCTGACCAGCCTCGCCATTGGCCTGCTGATCGGCCTGGAACGTGAGCGTTCGCCGGCTGCCCGTGCCGGCTTGCGTACTTTTTCGCTGGTCGCGCTGGCCGGCACGCTGGGTGCTTTGCTGTCGGAAAAGACCGGCGCGCCCTGGATGCTCGGCGCCGGGTTGATGATCATGGGCGGCATGATGGTGGCAACCTATTTCAAGGACACAGGATCGGAAGACCCCGGTACCACGACAGTCGCCGCCGTCGTGGTGTGTTACGCGCTCGGGGCGATGGTCTGGTTCCAGATGGAGCAACTTGCCGTCACCCTGGCGATCCTGACCACCGCCCTGCTCTATTTCAAACCCGAATTGCGCGGCGTATCGCGCAATCTGACCCGCCTTGATCTGGTCTCCATATTGCAGTTCTCGGTGTTGTCGTTTGTCATCCTGCCAATTCTGCCGAACCAGGATTACGGGCCCTACGACGCGCTCAACCCATATCAAATCTGGTGGATGGTGGTGCTGATCTCGGGCCTGTCGCTCGCTGGCTATGCCGCCTTGCGCGTCGCCGGGCAACGCCAAGGTACGTTGCTGACCGGCCTGTTCGGTGGCATCGCATCAAGCACGGCAACCACACTGGCGTTCTCGCGACATGGCCGCGACAGCCCACAACTGGCAGGTATGGCGGCGCTGGTGATCCTGCTCGCCAACTGGGTATTGCTGATCCGCCTGAGCGTTCTGGTCGCGCTGTTGGCGCCGAACATGCTGCCACGGATGCTGACCCTGCTGGGTTGCGGCGCGTTGGCCGGATTGGTGATGATCTACTTCGCCTGGCGGCGGCTCGGTCGGCAGAACGATGCGCCGGTGCTGGAAATGAAAAATCCGACTGAAATCCGCGCCGCGTTGAGCTTTGGCCTGCTCTATGCCGGCGTCCTGTTCGCGGCCGCCTGGTTGTCTGATCTGGTCGGTAGCCAGGGCGTTTACGCCGTGGCGCTGGTTTCCGGATTGACCGATGTTGATGCCATCACTCTGTCCAGCCTGCGATTGTTCAATCTCGGCAATCTGGCATCCGACCAGACCGCTACCGCCATCCTGCTCGCGATCGTCTCGAATATCGCATTCAAAAGCGGCTTGGCCAGTGTGATCGGCGGCCCCGCGCTGGCCCGGCTCGTGCTGCCCGGCATGGCCGCGGTCGCGGCTGGGCTGGTTGTCGGCTGGCTGCTGATCTGATCAGCAGAATCAACGTTTTAGGTGCTGCGGCCGCCGCTTGCTGTCGCGTTGCGCGGTGCGTTCCTGACGCGGCGTCAGCGGTTTGACGTCCCGCGCCTCGAACGGGTTGTGGCCGGATTTGAATTCAACCCGCAACGGCGTGCCTTGCAGGCTAAACGTGGTGCGGAAGATGTTCTCCAGATAGCGTTTATAGCTGTGCGAGATGCCTTCCAGATGGTTGCCGTGAATGATGATGATCGGCGGATTGCTGCCGCCCTGATGGGCGTATTTCGGCTTCGGTCGGAACAGGCCGGACTTTGGCGGCGTGTGCTGCGCTACCGCGTCGAGCAGCACACGGGTTAGGCGCGGCGTCGCCAGTTTCGCCATCGCGGCGGCATAGGCTTCATCGACTGACTTCAGCACTTCGGTGATGCCCTGCGCGCGCAGCGCAGAAATAAAGTGGAAACGGGCAAAGGACAGAAATTCCATGCGCCGGGTCAGTTCGCGCTTGATCTGCTCGCGGTCGTAGCTGTCCATGCCATCCCACTTGTTCACCGCCACCACCAGCGCCCTGCCCGCTTCCAGCACAAAGCCGGCAAGGTGGGCATCCTGATCGGAGATTTCCTGCTGCGCATCGAGCACCAGCACCACCACATTGGCGTCCTCGATGGCTTGCAGCGTCTTGATCACGGAAAACTTTTCGATCGCCTCGGTGACCCGCCCCTTGCGCCGCACGCCGGCGGTGTCGATCAAGGTGTAGGGCTTGCCGTTGCGCTCGAAATCGACATAGATCGAATCACGCGTGGTGCCGGGCTGGTCGAAGGCGATGACGCGTTCCTCGCCGACGAAGGTGTTGACCAGGGCTTCGGCGTCGTCTTCGGTAGCGTCCGGGAACGGCTCCATCACCAGTTCGATCAACTCGCGCACGCCTTCGCCATGCGCGCCAGACACGGCAACCGGTTGACCCAAGCCGAGTTCGTGGAATTCAGCGGTGACCACGCCGGCATTCATGCCCTCGGTCTTGTTCACCGCGAGCAACACCGGCCGCCCGCTGCGGCGCAGTTTCTCGGCGATGATCATGTCCTGCGGCGTAATGCCGGAACGACTGTTTCGCCATTTCGGCCAGGATGCCGGTCTCGGCAACCGGTTCGAAACCGCCAGTATCGACTACCAGATAAGGCTTCGAGCCAATCCGGCCGTGACCGTAATGGCGATCACGGGTCAGACCCGGCAAATCATGCACCAGCGCATCCCGCGTCTTGGTCAGACGATTGAACAACGTGGATTTGCCGACATTGGGTCGGCCGACCAAAACAAGGGTGGGTTTCATAAATTCAGGTTACGTGTTGGAGCGTGGTTGCAGATGCGCAAACCACGCCGTCCTTACTGGAGCCGGTAGGCGAACAAGCCGCCATTCGCGGTCTGCACCAGCAGGCCGGATTTGAGCGGAAGCATGACACTGTTGATCGGGCTGCCATCACTCGCGGCGCGGGCGGCAAAAGCGCCGTCTTCGGTGTTGATCAGGTGTATCTGGCCCTGGAAATCGCCCACCGCGACATAGCGATCGGCCACGGCAATCGGGCTGGACAGTTGCCGATCACGCAGTTTGTCCTGCTTCCATGGATTGGTGCCGCGTGTCTTGTCGAATGCCGAGACCACGCTGTGTTCGTCGGTGGCGAAGACAAAACGCGTATCCATCGAGACGCCGCGCGTTGCCGAGAAATCCCGCAGCCAGGCGGCGTTGCCGGAAATCTGGTTGAAGCAGCCGACACGGCCCTGGAAGGCGCCAGCACAGATCAGCCGGTCATCCGCCGCGAGCGGACCGACGACATCGGCGATGCGTTCCAATTCAGTGGCGCCGCGCGGCAAGGCCACGTTGGCTTCCCACAACGGCGCGCCATTGTTCAGTGCCAGCGCGGTCAGCTTGCCACCGGCATGGCCGGCGAAAACGGCATTGCTGGCGAGCAGCAGATGACCTTGTTCACGCAGCGTCAACACCGGCAATGTACGGCTATAGCTCCAGCGCTGTTTGCCAGTGGCGCTTTCAAGCAGGAACACCTTGCCGTCATTCGAACGCGCCACCACGACACCATTGTCGGCAATCGGCGGTGTCAGAATTTCACCTGAAAGCTTGGCGCTCCAGGCTGGCGTGCCATCGCTGCTCCTGAACGCCAGCAACAGGCCTTTAGCTGTTCCCACCAGTACCAGGCCGTCGCCAATACCGACGCCCGCCGACAAAGGCTGACCGGCATCGATACGCCAGATTTCGCGCCCGGAAGCCAGATCGAGCTTGACCATCTTGCCTTCGCGGCCGGCGGCATACACCGCTTCACCGTCGGTATCCGGCGAGAAGGCGAACGGGCTGCCGGCGCCCACATTGGCGTCCCAGACTTTGACCAAAGCAACGCTGGGCTTGAACTCAACCAGTTCGGCCGGTTTGTTCAGTGGCGCATCCGACCCGAACCATCCACCGATGGTCGAACAGCCAGATAGCAAAGTCACCAGCGCAATCAGAATTGAAGCGGGTTTCAGCACATCAACCTCCCAGGCTGTCGAGGCGGATTTCAACCAACGGCTTCAGCGAACTCGCTTCACCCAGTTTTTCCACCGCCAACTTGTACGCCGCGCGCGCCTCGGCGTCCTTGCCCTGAGCGGCCAACACATCACCCTTGAGTTGTTCGGCGAGGCCCTGGAAGGCGGGATCGAAAGCGTCCTGCAGCAGTTTCAACGCGCCGGGCAAATCCTTTTCTTCAAACAACAGTGTCGCCAGACGCAAGCGCGCCAGCTGCTTGATGCCATCGTCACGCGCATGTTCGAGGGCGAACTCGTATTGCGCGCGCGCGCTCTTGATGTCACCTGACTCGATATTGATCCGTCCGGCAAGCCAGGCGGCGGGAGCGCTGTAGGCACTGCCCGCATGTTTCTCCATGATCTGCGCGGTAGCCGCCTTGGCGGTTTTCAGATCGTTCATGCTGGCCGCCTGCACCGACTGATCAAACAACATGGACGCTTCCGCCGACTGCGTGTGGGTCCAGGTCTGCCAGGCACGCCAGCCGGCGGCAACCAGCAGGAACGCGGTGACGCCCCAGATGACCTTGCTGCCATGCTGCTTCCACCAGGCTTTCGCCTCATCTACCTGTTCCTGTTCTTCCAGATCGAGCGCCATTGCCTATCCTTTTCAAAGACCTGTTTTCAATAATTCGATGACTTCTGACAACGCCAACCGCTGTTGTTCAGGCTGTTTACCAAATTCGCCGCGCAATGCCTTCAGCGTCACCTGATTCGCTGCCGCCTCGTCGTCACCGATCAGGACCGCGTAATTCGCCTGGCTGGCGTCGGCTTTTTTCATTTGCGACTTGAAACTGCCGCCGCCGCCATGCAGCACCACGCTGAGTCCGGCGTCGCGCAGGTTTTCGGCGGTCTGCATGGCGATGCGTTCGGCCGCCTCGCCGACATTGACCAGATAGATATCCGGTGTATCCGGCGCCGGCATCAGGCCGGCTTCAGTCAGCATCACCAGCAAGCGTTCGACACCCATCGCAAATCCACAGGCGGGCGACGGTTTGCCGCCCAGCTGCGCGACCAGGCTGTCATAGCGACCGCCGGCACACACCGTACCCTGGGCACCGAGCTTGTCGGTAACCCACTCGAACACCGTGTAGTTGTAATAGTCGAGCCCGCGCACCAGGCGCGGATTGACCCGATAGGCGATGCCTGCCGCATCGAGGCCGTTTTTGACGGCGGTGAAATGCGCCAGCGCGGCTTCGTCCAGCTCATCCATCAACTTCGGCGCGGCTTCGACCAATGCCTGCATGGCGGGATTCTTCGAATCAAGGATGCGCAATGGATTGGTCTGCAGGCGACGCTGTGAATCGGCATCGAGTTCATCGGCATGCGCGGTGAAATACTCGACCAGCTTCTGGCGATGGCTGGCGCGCGACTCGGGACCGCCGAGTGAGTTGATCTCCAGCTGGATGAATTCGGCCAGACCAAGTTTTTTCCACAAGCGGGCGGTCATCAGCAGGTGCTCGATATCGAGATCCGGGCCGGCAAAGCCGAGCGCTTCGACACC
>JAIFLB010000179.1 GCA_020049245.1 Betaproteobacteria bacterium
CTGCCGGTGGCGCAATTTACCCGCCTGGTCGGTATCGACATCGATACGCGCGCCCTGGCCCTTGCCCGCCTTGCCCTGGATGTCGACCTGCTGCGGCCTAATCCACGATTGTCGGTAAGTTACGGTTCATTCGAAGAAGAAAACCGTGAACTGGCCGGATTCGATGCCGCCGTGTTGCTGGAAACCATCGAACACATCGACGCCGGACGTTTGCCACGCGTCGAACGCGCGGTGTTCGCCGGGATGCATCCTGGCATGGTTCTGGTGACTACACCCAACAGTGAATACAACCCCGTGCATGGTCTGGCGCGCGGCGAGCGGCGTCACCCCGGGCACCGCTTCGAATGGAATCGCGCCCAATTCCGGGCTTGGGCCAGCGGCGTCGCGGCGCGCAACGGATACCGCCTCAGCTTCGAAGATCTGGGCTGGCCGCAAGCGGAAATTGGCGGCTCATCGCAAATGGCCTGCTTTGTCTGTTCGACGCGCACCTGTGATGAGCCTGCCGATCCGGGGTGATTCAACCCGGAACGCTATCCTTGAACTATCCTTTTAGTCGCCAGAGCGGCACCGTGATTCGCAGTCAATCACCGTTGCTGCGCCATATCAGAGCTTGATTTCCCCGCAGCATTCAATTTGGCATCAACATTCGCGCAGGGGGGCCATTGCTGCGGAGGCGTTTCTCTTTCCGTCGAATCTTGTCTTCGATAGCGAGAAAAGCTGCCAACGAGATGGATTTCTCGAATCGGCATTGACCTCTGGTCGCGACCTTACTAGAGTCTCGCGGGCATTAAAATTCGGGAGTCCGCATGAAAGGGTTGATGAGTTTTCTGGTCAAAGCAAAATTGGTCGAGCCGACCCTGGAAGCGAGCGATGAAGCGAGCGATGAGCCGCAAGAACCGGAGTATGTCGCGCCTGCCGTTTCCGAAGTCGAGCCGCTTATCGAGCCTATCAAGGCGGATACCAACGGCGAGATCGAGGAAAGCCTGCCTTTGGAGGTCATCTTCCAGCAGGCGGATTTACCGCCTTCACCTTTCCCCGCCGAGAAATTGTTGCGTCTGCTCGATGGCCTGCGCACGATGGATGCGCAGACGCGCAAAGCGGCGGTGCTGGCCATGGATGCGGCAGACGACAACTGGAGCATCACCGATCCGGTTCAAGACGCGGAACGCAAGATCGCCGCGCTGACTGCTTATCGCGAGCGGTTGGGCGAACAACTTGCCGTTGGCGCCAAACAGGCCGGTGACCAAATCGCGGCGGACAAACATGGGTTGGAAACCACGGTGGCGGAAATCCGTGCCCAGATCACGCAATTGGAGCAGTTGCTGGAACGCGAAATCGTCCGCTCGGCTCAGGAAATTGCCGCCATCGAGGGCAGCCAGCGCGCGGCTCGCGAAGCGGTCGGACGCGAACAGCGGCGCATCGATCAGGAAATCGAGCGGTTTGGCGAAATCCCCGCCAGTTATGCCGCCACCCCATAATCACCATAATTACTGACTGGAGTATTCGATATGGCTCAATTGACACCCCTGGCCAAAGGTTTGATCACTGTCATCGTGCTGGCTGCGGCCGGCTCGGCTGCCTGGAATTTCGGCCTTAAGGACCGCTTCGGCCAGGCAGAGCCGAGTGCCGAACAAAGCCAGTCTGCTGAGCAATCGGCTGATGCCTCGGGCGGCTCCGCGCTGGGCAAGTTTTTCAGCGGCGTTGGCGGGAAAACGAGCGGAGATAAAGCCGGTGGCGATAAGCCGCTCAAGGTCAGCATCGTCAGTTTCCATGGTTACGCCCCGGCGCTGGTTGCCAACGGCAACAGCCTGACTACGCAACCGGGCTCGATCTACGCCGCCAAGGGTGCCAGCATCGAGTTCGTGATTCAGGACGATATTCCCACGCTATCAACCATCTTCGAGTCGGGCGCCGCTCAATGCGCCTGGCGTACTTCAGACTTCTGGGCGCAGGAACAGCCCAACCTGCGCAATGCCAAGCTGGATGCGCGCGCGGTGATGGTGGTCGACAACACCCAGGGCGGCGATGCGGTGATTTCTCGCGACCCGGCGGTGCGCTCCATCGAGGATCTGGTCGGACACAAAGTGGCGCTGCTCGAATTCACGCCATCGCACGGTATGTTGATCGACGCCATCGAAAACTCGTCGCTGTCGGCGCGACGCAAGGAAGGCATCCGTACCGTGTTCATCAATGCCGAAGAAGGTACCGCCGGCGTGCGCGCCGCGTTCGAGACCAAAGCGGTGGATGCCGCTGTGCTGTGGGACCCTGATCTGGCGCTGGCGCTGCGCAATGTGCCGGGCGCCAAAGTGGTGTATTCGACCAAGACCGCGACCAACCTGATCTACGACGTGATGGTGTGCGATACCCGGCTGCTGAATACGCCGGAAGGCCGGACCAAGGTGGAGAAATTCGTCGAGGGCTGGATGGAAGGCGTCAAAGTGGCGCGCGCCAACCCGGATCAGGCGGTCGAAGCACTGGTCAAAACACAGGAATTCTTCAAGTTGCTGGCAGACAAGGAAGGTCGTCCGTTCATCAAGAGTCTGTTCGCGAATGTGGTCTGGACCGGTGTCGAGGACAATGCCCGCATTCTTGGCCTGGTCGGCGGCACCAACCATTACGAACGCGTCTATCGTCGTTTCGACCAGATCTATCGCGCCGCCGGCGCATTGGCCAACCCGAACTCGCCGGTGATTGCGCCGCAGGACAGTTTCGACTACAGCTTTATCCAGACCCTGCTGGCGCGCGATAAGTCGGCGGCCAGCGCCGCCGCGCTGCCGAGCGAAACCTTTACCCAGGCTGGCTTGCGCGAAAGCGCACAAAGCGCGGCGATCGTTACCAAACCGGTGATGGTCAGCTTTCCGCGGGCTTCCGCCGAGCTGAACAAGCGCGCGCAACGCAGCGTCGATACCGAAATGGTTCCGTTCATCGAAAACAACGGCAAAGCCTATTTCGAGATCAGCGGCAATACTGACGCCACCGGTTCGCGCGAGGTCAACATGCGGCTGTCCGAAGCCCGTGCCCGCGCCGTTGTCGATTATCTGGCCGGCCAATGGGAGTTTCCGCGCGAACGTTTCAAGATTGTCGGCAACGGGCCGGATCGGCCGTTGTGTGATGAAGGCAATCCGGCGGCAGAGGCATTGTCGCGGGAAGATTGTCAGGCGATGAACCGCTCCACCCGTATCGCCGTGTTTGGCGGACGTTAAATGCGAGCCGATTTCTGGAATCCCTATGTGCCGCCGACACCCGCCGCGCGGCGTCGGCTGGCGCTGTCCTCGGTGGCGGTGATACTCGGGTTCTGGAGCATTTTGTCCGGCTTCGGCCTGGTCGGCCCGAATCGATTGCCGGCGCCCTGGGATGTGGTCTCCGCCTTTGGCTATCTGGCTTGGCACGATGGTCAGAGCATGCTGGCCACCGCCACGCTGTGGTCGGTTGGCCGCCTGTTCATCGCCGGCTTGCTGGTAGTGGCCATCGGCATCCCCCTCGGCATCGCGATGGGCGCCGCGCCGCGCATCAATGCCGCACTGTCGCCGCTGATCGACCCGTTCCGCTCGGCGCCGGTGGTGGCCTTGCTGCCGATTCTGGTGATGTGGCTGGGCATCGACGAGGCGATGAAGATTGCCTTTCTGTTTCTCGGCGCAGTGGTTTACCTGATTCCGATGGTGCGCGATGCAATCCAGGCGGTGCCGCAAAGTCATTGGATCGGCGCCCGCGATCTCGGCGCCACGCCCTGGGAATGCATTCGCCACGCGGTGTTGCCGATGGCCATGCCGCGTATCGCCGACGCGCTGATCGTGGCGGTGTCGGTAATGTGGACCTACATCACTGTTGCCGAATATGTGAACGCCCGCGTCGGACTCGGTCAATTGATCCAGAACGCGCGGCGTTTCAGCGCCTGGGATCAGGTCTTCGCCGGCATCATCGTCATCATCGTGCTGGCCTTGTTGACCTATCAAATGATGCGTTACGCCAAAGCCCGACTGTTTCCCTGGGAGACCCATCAGTGAGCGCATCGCCCTCTCTTTCACCCGCCCCGGCCGTCGGCAGCGATAACGCGGTGAGTCTGACGCTGACCAACATCGTGCAGGATTACCCGACGCCGGATGGCGGCGTCACCCGCGTGCTGGGCGGCATCGACCTGACCTTCGAACGTCCCGGCATCAATATGCTGCTGGGGCCATCGGGCAGCGGCAAGAGCACGCTGCTGAACATGATGGGCGGCATGCGTCCGTTGAACGTGGTCACGCCGACTTCCGGCATGGTCAGCATCGACGGTCAGCCTTGTCACGGGCCGCATGACGATGCGGTGATGGTGTTCCAGCGCTATGCCAACCGGCCTGATCTGAGCGTCTACGACAACGTCGCGCTGCCGTTTCGCTTCAAACTCTGGCAGCAGCGCGTGGCGGAGAGCGAATGGCGTGCGCGCGTCGATCACATGCTGGAGGCGGTGGGCCTGGCGGACAAGAAAGCGCTGCATCCGGCGCAGTTGTCCGGCGGTCAAAATCAGCGTGTCGCCCTGGCCCGGGCGCTGGTACTGCGGCCGCGCATCCTGCTGATGGACGAACCGTTCGGCGCGCTCGATGCGCAGACCCGCGAGGGCATGCAACACCTGTTGATCAAGCTGTATCGCGAGCGCCCCTGTTTGATCGTGTTCGTCACCCATGACGTCACCGAAGCCTTGATGCTGGGCGATCGGGTCATCGTGCTGTCGACGCAGCCCGCCATGGTCGCGGACGATTTCACGCTGCACGCGCCGCGTCCTCGCTCGCTTGACTGGCAGCGCTCGCCGGAAGCCGTCCAGTTCAGCGAACGCGTTCTCGATCAATTGCATCGCGTTAGCGCCGGCAAGGGATCGCTGCGGGTCACCGTATAGCCCGGATTTTTCATCAATGACCGAATCGAAGCCGCCGTATCTGCGTGAATGGCTGACCAGCCAGGGCAATGTTTACGCCTTCCTGGGGTCCACCGCGCTGGCGACGCTGCTTTCCATTCCCTACGGTTTTGGCATCGGCGCGCTGCCGCTGATCGCCTTCGTCGCCGGCGAATTCATCGCCGCGATGTTCATTCCCGCGTCGATCACCTTTCGCGACCGGATCGACCGCAAGTACCACCAGCGCGCGCGCGAGGCGGCGCGCGAACATCTGCTCGACGAAATCGCCCGGCGCGGGCGTGGCGGCAATACGGTCGACCGCACCGTGGCAATCTTCGAGCAGATGCAGCAACGCGTCGAGTCGTTATATCGTCTGGCGCAAGACCATGGCAGCCAGTTCAGCGCCGCCGACATCGACCGGCTGGACGAAGCCAGCATGGATTATCTGTATGCCAAACTGGCCTTGCTGGTGATCGAAGATCGCGCCGCGTCGATCAATCTGCAACAGATCGACGAACGAGTGCGTGGCATCGAGCGGGACTTGGCGGCCCCTGGCGTCGGCGCCGACGTGCGTCAGTTGCACAAGGCGCGCGCCGACTATCAGGCGCTGGCGGCGCGGCACCGGCGCATGTTGAGCCGCAAGACCGCGCTGGAGGCGGCGGTGTTGTCGATGCCGGACCAGATGGAAGAAATCTATCAGATGATTGTCGCCGCGCCGCGCTCGCATGAGCTGGGCGCCAGACTGAGCGAGGCGGTGGGCAACCTGCGCCTGCGCGAGGAGATCGAAGGCGAGGTGGCCGACGATCTGCAATCCAGCATCCCGGGTATCGTGGTGCCGTTGCACCCGGCGGCGAAAAAGGCGAGCGCGCGGACGGCGGCATGATCCAACATTTCATAATCAATCGAAGCAAGAAAGGATAGGCAATGGCACAAATCAATCTGATCGCGCGCGTGGCCAACCTGTGGCAGGGATTCGTCTCGCTATGGCTGACCGATGTCGAGAAGCGTCACCCGGAAATCGCATACCAGAACGCCATCGATTCGATGATCTCCAAATACGACAAGTTGAAGATGGCCACCGCCTCGATTCTTCGTCGCCGCGAGGACATCAGCGCCCGGCTGGACAAGGCTCGGCGTGAACTGGCCGCAGTGGAAACCGACTTGAACGCCGCGTTGGCCACCGATCAGGACAATCTGGCGGTGGTGCTGATCCAGAAGAAAAATGCACTCGACGCCAGCATCGCCGAGCTGACCGCCGAGAGCGAGCAAGCCAGCGCCGATGCGGAAGACGCCAAGTCTTCGCTGATCCAGGTCAAGAACGAAATCCAGAAACTCAAGGATGAAAAAGACCGCATGCTGGCGCAGATGGCCAGCGCCGAGGCGCGCGTAAAAATTCAGAACCAGTTGGAAGGCCTTTCGGTGGATGCCGAAGTGCGCGCGCTGGACAACGTGCGCGAACACATCAAGAACACCGTCGCCCAGGCCAAGATGGGCCAGGAACTGCGCGAATCCGATCTCGACGTGCAACTGTCCAAGCTGCGCCAGAGCAGCGGTTCGGTCACCGCCCGCCAACAACTCGACGAGCTCAAGCGCACCCGCGCCGCGCAGGCCGCGCCTACCGGCAAGGCGATGTGATCCGCGCTGTAATCCTCCAATGACGCAAACCGCACCCCGTCCTGCTGCGTTGCCCGCCTGGGCCGATACCGTTCGGCAAAAATACCTGGCCGGCGAGGCCTCGGTGTTTGTGCTCTATCGCAATGTGTTCGACCGATATTTAAACAACACGCCCGCCAACGGCGGCGCGCTGTCGCTGGTCGATTTTCTGTCCGGCGTGCTGCTCAAGGAAAACAAACGCAACATCATCGAATTCAGCGTCGATCGCGGTGTGCGCTATCTGCAAGGCGGCGGCACGGATGACCGGCAAATTCTTTACACCCATCTGGAGGGCAAAGGCCTGGGTGGCATCTTCGACGCGCTGGAACGGCGCATGCGCGAACAAGGCTCCACCGCCATCGTCATCCCCTACGCCGGAACGCTGTTTCCGGCCACCGAACCGCATTTCCTGTCGATGGACGAGCGCGCCGCGCTGACCGCGCTGCATCGCTGGTCGCTCGACGACGCCTTGGCCGAAGGCGACAACGTGGTGTTGCTGATCACCGAATCGCTGGCCGAGATCAACCCGGTCTTGCTGACCAATCCGCGCGTTGCCGCGGTCGAACTGCCGATGCCGGACCAGGACGAACGCGCCGCCGCCATCCGCCACTACGCGCCGCGCATGCCGGACGCGCAGGTAGCACGGTTGGCCGGGCATACCGCCGGACTGCGCGCGATCCAGTTGGCCAGCATCGTCGCCGGCGAAGGCCCTGGCCTGAGCCAGGGCGAACGCCTCAAGCTGATCGGTGAACTACTCGCCGGCACGCCGAATGCCGCCGCCCGCGCCGAGAAACTGGCCGACATCACCGCCGGCATGACGCCGGACGAAATTCGCCGCCTGATCGATCCGGAACGACTGCCGTCGCCGGACAGCGACCCGGATCAGGAGATGCTGGCGGTGGTGCGCAAACGCAAACGCGAGCTGATCGAAAAGGAATGCGCCGGCTTGATCGAGTTCGTCGAACCGCGCCATGGCCTGGAAGTGGTCGGCGGCAACGAACATATCAAATCCGAGTTGCTGGCCATCGCCAAAGCGGTGCGCGCTGGTGATCGCGCCCGTTCGCCGATGGGCCTGCTGGCGGTGGGGCCGATGGGCGCCGGCAAGACCTTCGTCATCAAAGCTTTTCTGAAAGAAGCCGGGCTGACCGGTGTCGCCCTGAAAAATTTCCGTTCGAAATGGGTCGGCGCCACCGAATCCAATCTGGAACGGGTGCTGGCGACGGTGAAGGCGATGGGGCCGATCGCGCTGGTCATCGATGAGGGCGACCGCAGTTTCGGCAGCGGCGGCGAGGATTCCGACGGCGGCACCAGTTCGCGGGTGATCGCGCGACTTAAAGAGTTCATGTCCGATCCGGACAATCGCGGCCAGGTCCTGTTCATCCTGATGACCAACCGGCCGGACAAACTCGATACCGACATCAAACGCCCCGGCCGACTCGACCGCAAGATTCCGTTCTTTTATGCCGAAACAGCTCAGGAACGCGCCGCAGTCACCGCCGCCATCCTGCGCCGCTACCAAGGCGGCGACGGGCTTGACGCCACGATTCTGGAAACCCTCTGCGCCGACCTGGACGGTTACTCCAATGCCGACCTGGAAGCGGTCGCCCTGCTGGCGCTGGAGTTTGCCGGCCGCGCTGGCCGCGCCCTGGACGAGTCGCTGTTCGCCGAAGCGGTGGCCGACTTCATCCCGCCGCAGGAGCACGACATGATCCGCTACATGGAACTGCTGGCGGTGGCCGAAACCTCGCGCCGCTCGCTGATGCCGCCCCGCTTCAAATCAATGTCCGCCGCCGAACTGCGCGCCGAGCTCTCGGCGCTGCGTCTGAAACTCACCCGTTAGGAGACCGCATGCTGCCCGTGAATGACACCGTCGAACTCGACACCGCCCAGAAAACCCTCGCCACCCGCGCCATGCTTGAAGTCGCTCAGGTCGATGCCGGCCATGTGGCGGAAGAAATCACCCTGATCCGCGCCTTTTACGAGGCCGACGTCGACCCCAGCCAGATTCCGTTCGACAGCCTGCTGGCTGCCTCCAGCCAGGCTGCACCGCTGACGGGTGACAGTTTCCAGACCGCAGCGCAACGCGATCTGGTGGTTTCAACCTGCCTCATGGTCGCTTACGCCGACGGCCAGTTCAGCTCCGCCGAACGCGACGCGATCACCTCTATCGCCGACCGCATCGGCATGCCGGTCGAGCGGGTCGAAGCGCTGATCGACATCGTGCAAGACCACTTGCTCAGCCAGCTGGCGAATCTGCCGGACGCCGAATCCGTCGCCAAAGTCGGCATGGAATTGGAGCAAACAGCGGGGTGACTCACGCATCGAATGGTTAGCGAAGTCATCGGCCCGCAGTCACAAATAGCGCCGATGAAACATGTTGGGTGCACCGCGCGCACCCAACAGAATCAGCGGATTGCGATGCGTTTATTGAGTTACGTCAGTGAAAAAACCGGCTTTGCTGGGGCCGATTTCCCGCTTCAAATATCCTGATTCTTTGCTCATTGGCAGTGGCGCCGAAATATTCGATACCGAAAGAATAAATCGTAGGATGGGCCAAGCTTGCGGGCCCATCGATGCTCCGAGCGTGATGGGCCCGCAAGCTTGGCCCATCCTTCTACCGTTATTACGCACCATGCGAGTTTCCGGAATGCACCACTAAAACGCGGTCGAGATCAGGAATCCTGCAATTACTCCCCGGGACTTTGCAGCTATCGACGACTAAAGTCCGACAGCCTCCTAGGCGATGAAACTGCGGGTTTCTTCAGCCGCTGGGGCATCCGCCGTGTAAGTACGAGAACTGATGGTATTGACGAATATCCATTCGCCTTTCGCCGCCGCCGGAGTGAAGGTCATTTTCAGGAATCCACGCCGAGAAGGATCCATCCACTGCAAGTCATCGACAACGCCTTCGAAAATTGTCTTGACCTGTGCCGAAGGCAGTGCGGACAGATAGTCCTCAAAACCGGGCGAACTGACGCTGGTGGCGGCAAATTCCTCGCCAACCTTGGCGCCCGCCAGTGCCGGATTGGCATAGCCGGCCAGGGTCAGGTCGGCATGCCAGGCGTTATGCGTATCACCGGCCAGGCTGATCAGTTTCTTGTTCAACTGGTAGGCGGTCATCAACAGCGTTTCGCGTGCCGCTGGATAACCGTCCCAGGCATCCAGGTTGTAGCCCAGCTTGGGGTTGAGCGCGGTATTCAGCAGAGGCGCTTCCGTCACCGGGTCCAGCGGCAGGCCGAACGCCTGTTTTTGTTTGGCCGTCAGATAGGACGTTACCGCGGCTTCACCGGCGACCAACGCCGCTGGCGAGGTATTTTCGGGATTCAATGCGCTGAGCACGCTCAGAGGGAACTCCATCCTGGCCATCAACACTTGCTGACCCAATACTTGCCACTTCGCGGAGGACGTCGCCATGGCGTTTTGTAACCAGCCAAGCTGTTCTGTTCCCAGCATTTGCCGGGTGGGCGATGCCAGCGTCGCGGTTGCCGTAGCGGCTGTCGCTGGGTTGAGCAGGTTGGTGAAGGAAATTTGTTCGTCACGCCCGGTCAGACGCGTGTCCAGCATGTGCAGGCTGAGCAGGTTGCCAAAATCAAAGCTGCGGAAAATCTTGGCGTTGTCCGCTCCGGTGCGAATCGGCATCCATTCGTGATAAGCCCGCAGCGCCGCCTCCTTGCGTGCGGTGAAGCTGCCTTCTATGGCGGAGTCGTGGTTTTCCGCGCCTTCCTTGAAAGTGTCATTGGCGATTTCGTGGTCGTCCCAAATGGCGATCATCGGCATCCGCGCATGCAGTGCCTGGCTGTCCGGGTCTGACTTGTACTGCGCATGACGCTGGCGATAGTCCGCCAATGACAGCAACTCGGTCGTGGGTTGAGAGATGCGACCTAAAACGGCGGCATTGGCCGAGGCATAAGCAGGGCTGCCATCCGCTTCAAACATGCCGTATTCGTAAATGTAGTCGCCCAGATGTATCGCGAACTGAGCGTCGGAGCGGGCGGCTTCGGCGTAAGCGTTGAAGTAGCCGGCGGGGTAATTGGCGCAGGAGAAAACCGCCAGTCTGACTTCGTCCACGTGACCGCTTGGCAGGGTTCGCGTGCTGCCGGTCGGGCTTTTGCTGTCGCCATTGCTGAATCGATAAAAATACGCCGTGTTGGCGTTCAATCCACCGACATCGACCTTGGCGGTAAAGCCGGTATCCGCCGTTGCGCTGACGGTGCCATTTTGCACAATGTTGGTGAAGGCGTTATCGGTTGCCACTTCCCACTTCAGAGAAACCGCATTTTCCGAATCACTGTATTTGGCGTGGGTCCAGAGAATCACTCGATCCGCCAGCGGGTCTCCGCTGGCGATGCCGTAGTTGAAATGCGCGCTTTCTTCGTCATTACAGCCGGGCAACAGCAAGGCTGATCCGGCCACCGCTGAAAGCGATGCAACTCGGATGACAAACGCTCTACGGGAAGGGTTGTGATTCATGATGGCATCGCTCCTGAGGGGATAATGTTAGTTGTCGCCAGAACTGACGCTTGGCGTGTTGTTCGGGTATTCGACGCGGTGATTCCGCATCAGGCCGAACATGTTCACTCCAAGGCGGGCAGTGAAAACAAGACAATATCGTTGCAATGTTGCCTGCCGATGACAGATGCGGCGATGCCGCGCTGTAACTCCTTAGCGCGCCGATTGATTCATCTTCATCAAGCGTTGCGCCAGCGAGCCGATGATGCGGCGTGACAGCGGGGCGGAATAGCGCATCAGTTCTTCCAGCATGGCTGGTGGCAGCACCAGCGCGGTGACATCGGTTTCCGCGCGCACGCTGGCGGTTCGATGTTCATTCAGCAGATAGGCCATTTCGCCGAGCAGACTGCCTTCTCCGATCCCCATCAAACGTTTATCGCCATCGCTGAATTGTTTGTAGACGGCTACTTTTCCAGCGTAGATAAAGTACGCATCGGTTGAGGAATCGCCTTCCTTGATCAGTGTTTCGCCGGGCGCGAAGGTCTGGCCGTATTTGGCGAGCAGGCGATTGGAGCGCGCAAAAACCATCGATTCCAGCTTGTTTGCGCCTTTGCCTTCGCCGCCCAGAAACAGCTTTTCCAATGCGGCGACATCGACCTTGGTGAAAGCGTAAAGAAATTGCGCCCAAAAATAGAACGCCATGCAGGCGATGTATGCACCAATCAATATAAAAACGACGCCACCTAATGCGCCGTAGATGGCCTGATACTTTTCTACTTTGAAGAATGCGCCAAAACCATAAAACAGCATCCCGAAAGTCAGCGTCGCAAG
>JAIFLB010000162.1 GCA_020049245.1 Betaproteobacteria bacterium
TTGTTGATGTGCTGGCCGCCGGCGCCGGAGGCGCGGTAGGTGTCGATGCGCAGGTCGGCCGGGTTGATCTCGATCTCGATCGAATCGTCGACTTCCGGGTAGACGAACACGCTGGCAAACGAGGTGTGCCGGCGGGCGTTGGAGTCGTACGGCGATTTGCGCACCAGACGATGCACGCCGGTTTCGGTACGCATGTAGCCGTAGGCGTATTCGCCACTGAACTTCAGCGCGGCGGATTTGAGGCCGGCGACTTCGCCCTCGGATTCCTCCAGCACTTCGACCTTGTAGCCGCGCCGCTCTCCGTAGCGCACATACATGCGCGCCAGCATACCGGCCCAGTCCTGCGCCTCGGTGCCACCGGAGCCGGACTGGATGTCGATGAAGCAGTTGGCGGCATCCATCTGGCCGTTGAACATGCGGCGGAATTCGAGATCGCCAACGCGCTTCTCCAGACCGGAGACATCGGCTTCGACCGCTTCCAGGGTTTCTTCGTCATCTTCCGCGCGTGCCAGTTCGAACAACTCGCGGGCGTCGCTCAAGCCGCTGCCGATCTGGTCCAGGTTGACGACTACGCCTTCCAGTTCCTTGCGTTCGCGGCCGAGTTCCTGCGCGCGCTTGGCGTCGTCCCAGACTTTCGGGTCTTCCAGCAGGCCGGCGACTTCGGCCAGGCGATCATGTTTGCCAGGGTAGTCAAAGATACCCCCGAAGTTCGTCGGCGCGGCGCGCCAGGTCGGCCAGGGTGGTGTCGATCAGATTCAGGCGTTCTGCTTCCATGATGTTTCTCTGCGGGATTCGGAAAGCCGAGCATTATCCTGCATTTAGCGTGTCTTCTGCGCGGCATACGGCGGAAGGCGCTGCGCTTGAGCGGAGTCGTTGCGCTTCAGCGCTTACGAATCCGGCCTCCCCCTTGCGGGGATTCCGCCCTACAACTGGTCAAACCGCATGTCGGTAGGCGCGCAGGGCAAAGCGCGCCGGGTCGATGGCATCGACCTGATCGCCTGGCAACGGCAATGGCTCCTGATTGATCACGCAGACCAGGTGCTCGGCCAGCAGGCTGGACCAGACCAGGCCGCGGGAACCCAGGCCGAGCAGGCAGAACAAGCCGGCATGGCGCGGGAAGGTGTTGAAGCGTACCCCGGGTTTCAGCGGCGCTTCTAAATCGGGTAGCGCGCCGACCAGCGGCAGATGATCCGGTGTGGTGGCGCGGAATCCGACCCGGCCATTGAGTTCGGCAACATCCATTGCCTCCGACGCATCCGGCAACATGTGTCCCAGGCGCTGCAGATTGTCGTGGTGTTCTTCCAGGCTGGGTATGTGATCGAAGCGATCTTTCAGATACGACGCGCCAAGGCAATGCACGCCGTTCAACGCCGGCGTCAGATAGCCTTCGCAACAGATGGCATATCTCAGCTTTGGCAAACTTCCTTCGTCGAGATGGCTGACCTGGCCGCGCACCGGGGTGATCGGCAAGCCGGCCGTGTGCGGTAGCTGGCCGGTGCCGGTGGCGAAAATCACCGTCGGCGCCTGCGCAAGCATTTTTCCGCTGGCGTCGAGCACCCGCCATTCGGCGTCGCCGCGCTGCAGCGAGGCAATTTCGACACCGCCGGTGAATTGAATATTGCCGCCGCCGGCGCTCAGCCAGGCGCGGCAGAGGCTGGCCGGGCTGGCCCAGCCGCCGTGCGGAAACCACCAGCCGCCGCGCGTGACTGTCGCACCCAGACGCTGGCTGGCCGGGCCGGGTTCGATAAACTCGACAAACTCAGCCGGATAGTCGTTGCCAGCCAGCCATTCGCGCTGGATATCCGCATGCGTGTCGTCACGCGCTATTTGCAGAATGCCCTTCAGATTGCGGCGTGGCGGCTGGCCGATTTGATCCAGATGCTGCCAGTTCTGTTCGAGATAAAGAAAGCAGGCGCGATTCAGGCGCGATGCCAGATTGTCGTCGCGCGACAGCATCGGCCGCAGGATGCCGGCCAGGTTGCCGGAAGCTTCGACGGCGGGTTGCGCATGCCGATCCAGTACATTCACCCGCCAGCCGCGCGAAGCCAGCCGCTCGGCAATGGCGCAACCGGCAAGGCCGGCGCCGATGATGATGGCTTCTCGCCGCCCCTGGTTGGGCAGCTTCAGCGCCATTTTCGGCCGCTCGGCGATGCTGCCGGCGAGCATCTGGCGCTTGCTGCCGAAGCCGGGTTTCTTCTCCGCAACAAAGCCCGCTTCGATGATTGCCCGCCGCACCTGTCCGGCCACCGTCCAGGTCGCAAACGTCGCATTCGGCGCGGCGAGTTGGCCGCAGCGTTTCAGCAATGCGGGTGACCACATTTGCGGGTTTCTTTGTGGATCGAAGCCATCCAGGTAGAACGCATCAACGTTCGCGCGCAGTTTGCGCAGGCTGGCTTCCGCCTCGCCCAGCATCAGCGTCAACACGACTTTGCCGGCGGCGAATTCAATCCGATGAAACCCCGGCAGCAACGGTGGCCAGTTGGCGCGCAGGCTACCGGCGAGGAAATCGAGGTCTTTCCATTTGCGCTGCAGGCTGGCCAGGTCTTCGACCCGGAACGGATGCAGCTCGCTGGCGAAGTAGTACAGTTTTTCCGGCCGCTGCGGGTCAGCGCGCCAGGCCGCCCAGGTGGTCAGGAAGTTGAGGCCGGTGCCGAAACCGTTTTCCAGAATCACGAACTGGCGCTTACACGCCCATCTTTCCGGCAGGCCGTTACCATCCAGAAAAACATGTTGCGCCTGGCCGGGGCCGCCATCGGCGGAGTGGTAGATGTCGTTGAAGGTTTCGGAGATCGGCGTGCCGTCCGGCGCATAAGCCAGGCGGGCTGGTTGCAACGGGGTGAACGACATCCGGATCAGTGCAGGCGATGCGCTGGTGCGTCGAACATCGCATCCAGATCGGCTGCAACGATGCGGTAATCGCGGTTGCAGATGTCGTCGCGGACATGGATTTCGCCCTTGTCGCGCAGGATCGCTTCGCACTCTGCGCGGCCCAGGCTGCGCAACATGGCGTGGATTTTTTCCCAGTCTTCCGGACAGTGATGACTGACTGCGCGCGGCGCAAACACCCGGATTTCTTCATGCGGAAACAGGCGGTGCAGCAGATCGAGCGGCGAATGAGCCAGTTGCTCGTCGGCTTTCAGGGTGGCGATCAGGTGGTTGATGCGGTTCCAGCCATCGGCATCATGGTGATCGGCATCCGGCAGTTTCTGCAGCAGCAAACCGACCGCGCGTTGATTGTTGGCAGCCAGCACCAAGCGCGTCGGCTGTTGCTCGGACAGGGTCAGATAGTGCTCGAAGATCGCCGCCACGCTGTCACCCTGCATTGGCACGAAGCTCTGATACGGCTGCCGCATCGCCGCCGCATCGAGTGACAACAGCAACTGGCCGTCGCCCAGCAGTTCCGGCAAGGTTTCGCCCGGCCGCAGAGTTTCCGGGTTCCAGCGCGCCATGCCGCGCAGGCGCAATTGTTCATCGCAATCGAGCACCAGCAGGTTGATCGCGCCATCGCCACGCAGCTGGAAAGTCATCCGGCCCGGCTGTTTCAGATTGGCTGAAATCAACGCGGTCACCGCGCTCATCTCGCCCAGGATGCGCGTTACATCGGCCGGGTAATCGCGCCCGGCGGCGAGTTCGCGCCAGGTCTGGTCGAGCGAAACCAGCGCGCCGCGAATATCCAGATGCTCGAACAGGAAGGGTTGGACACAATCGGTCTGCATGGTGGGTAGGGCGAGGGCGAAAGGGCGGAATTTTAGCTTTTGACGGACGCTGTACCAGACGCCATGTCGGCAACCATATCGGCAACCAGGCCGGCATGCACGATGCGTCCGCCCGACACATTCAGCCCGGCGGCAAAACCGGCATCGGCATTCAATGCGGCCTCACCGTCGGCAGCCAGTTTCAGCAGGTAGGGCAGGGTGGCCTCGGCCAACGCCAGCGTGGCGGTGCGCGCGGCGGCGCCGGGCATGTTGGCAACGCAGTAATGCACGATGTTCTCTTCGACATAGAACGGTGCGCTGTGCGTTGTGGCGTGCGAGGTCTCGCTGATGCCGCCCTGGTCGATGGCGACGTCGACCAGGGCGGCGCCGGCTGGCATGCGGCGGATCAATTCGCGGCTCAGCAGGCGCGGCGCGCGGCGGCCATGGACAT
Organism: Betaproteobacteria bacterium; assembly: GCA_020049245.1. Taxonomy (GTDB): domain Bacteria; phylum Pseudomonadota; class Gammaproteobacteria; order Burkholderiales; family Thiobacillaceae; genus PFJX01. The sequence continues at coordinate 4,147 of JAIFLB010000162.1, forward strand.
ACGCAGCGCCGATCACCAGATCGGCTTCGGCGACGCACTCGGCTATATTGGCGGCGCTGGAATAGCGGGTTTTCAGACGACCGCCGTATTGCACGTCGAATTCATTCAGCCGGCTGGCGTTGCGGTCGAGCAGGGTCACATCGGCGCCGATGCCGACCGCGATACGCGCGGCGTTGGCGCCGACGACGCCGCCGCCAAGAATCAGTACTTTGCCCGGTGCAACGCCGGGGACGCCGGAAAGCAGCACGCCGCGACCGCCGTTTTTCATCTCCAGCGCCTGCATGCCGGCCTGAATCGATAGCCGGCCAGCAATTTGCGACATCGGCGCCAGCAGCGGCGTGTGGCCGCCGGCATCGAGCACGGTTTCGAAGGCGACCGCGTTGACGCCGCGTTGCATCAGTTCAGCTGCCAGCGTTGGCGCGGCGGCGAGATGCAGGTAGCAGAACAGCCATTGATCAGCGCGCAGGCGGGCAACTTCGACGGCTTGCGGTTCCTTGACCTTGAAGATCAGGTCGGCGGCATACACGCCGGCGGCATCGGTCAGTTCCGCGCCTGCCGTTTGGTAAGCCGCATCGCTGAAGCCGATGGCCTTGCCCGCATGCATTTCGACGCTGACCCGATGCCCGGCTGCAGTCAGCGCGGCCACACCGGCGGGCATGGCAGCGACGCGGTATTCGTGATCCTTGATTTCCTTCGGGATGCCGATATGCATGAGGATTACCTTCTTGGCCGGTTTGGTTTTCCCATCCTACGGGTGGTTCAAATTGGAATTTCCAAGCGCTTCAACGCATTCCCTGATCAACGCGGGTCCGCGATAAATCAGGCCGGTATAGAACTGCACCAGATCGGCGCCGGCGTTGATTTTTTCCTTTGCGTCGGCGCCGCAGAGAATGCCGCCAGCGCCGATGATCGGCACTTCGCCGGCCAGCGCGGTGTGGAAGGCGCTGATCACGCGGGTCGATTTCTCGCGCACTGGCAGGCCGGAGAGACCACCGGTTTCGTTGCCGTGCGCCAGATGCTCGACGCCGTCGCGCGCCAGCGTGGTGTTGGTGGCGATCAGCGCGTCGATGTGGTGTTTTCTGAATAACCCGGCCATGTTGGCGATCTGGTCCGCATCCAGGTCGGGCGCGATCTTGATCGCTACCGGCATGTATTTGCCGTGTTGCTGGCTGAGTTCGGCTTGCCTGGCCTTGATCGCCGCCAGTAGCGCATCGAGTTCATCGCCGCCCTGCAGCGCGCGCAGGTTTTTGGTGTTGGGCGAGGAAATGTTGAGGGTGACGAAATCAACCTTGCCGTAAAGCTTTTCCAGACAGATCAGGTAATCGTCGGCGGCTTTCTCGATCGGTGTGTCGAAGTTTTTGCCCAGGTTGACGCCGATGATGCAACCCGGCTTGCCTAAGCATTTGGTGTTTTTCAGGTTGTTCAGCAGGTTGTCGACGCCGAGGTTGTTGAACCCCATGCGATTGATGATGGCTTCGGCGGCGGGCAGCCGAAACAGGCGCGGCTTCGGGTTGCCCGGCTGCGGCCGAGGGGTGACGGCGCCGACTTCGATGAAGCCGAAGCCGAAATCCGCCAGCGCATCGATCGCTTCACCATTCTTGTCGAGGCCGGCGGCGAGGCCGACCGGATTCGGGAAATCGAGTCCCATCACCCGCTTTGGCAGCGCTGGAACCCGGGGCAGAAAGGCTTTCAGCAGGCCCAGGCGATGCAAGCGCGGCAGGTTGTCGAGGGTGAGGTTGTGGGCGGTTTCTGGATCAAGCTTGAACAGCAGTGGGCGCAGCAAAAGGTATGGATTCATGATTCAACTGAACGTCGGACTAGCAACGCTCGAAGCTCCCCTCTCCCGTGAGCGGGAGAGGGGTTGGGGGTGAGGGAACGGGCATAGCGCGAGATGTTCATGCTTCTGGCGGCTCAATCATGCCCGTCAGGTGTGCGGCCGACTGTGGACGTGGTGATGCACATGTTGGTGGTCGCCTTCGACTTCGACCGGCACCAGATTCATCTTGCCGTGGCGCACGCCGCGTTCAGCGGAAATCTTCTCCGCCAGCGCGCGTACGTCGGCCGTTGCACCGCGCAGAAACAGGGTCTCCAGGCAGTTATCGTGATCGAGGTGAACGTGCATGCTGGATACGACCAGATCATGCGCATGGTGTTGCAGATCAGTCAGCCGTTCGGATAGCCGGCGTTCGTGATGGTTGTAGATATAGGACAGGCTGGCGATGCACCACGGCGCGTCCTGGTGATCCAGCCGATTGGCTTCGAGTTCGCGCCGCAACATGTCGCGCACAGCTTCGGAACGGTTGGCATAACCGCGCTCGCGCAGCAAGGCGTCGAATTCCTGGGCGAGTGATTCATCCAGCGAGATGGTAAAGCGTTCCATGTGCGGTCCATGTCTGGGTTAATCGTCATTCCGGCGTTGGTCGGAATCCGGAAGCGTTAACTTGCCGGATCCCGGCCTGGCCTCACCCCGGAAAGGGGAAATTCGGGGCAGGGTGACGCTGTTCGCGATATCGCTTTACTTACTGCTCATCCTGCTCCGGGTGGTGCTCGGCGGCCATCTTCTGCTGGATGTGCGGCGGCACCGGTTCGTAATGGCTGAATTCCAGTGTGTACGAACCCTGGCCGCCAGTGAGGGACTTGATGCGAGATTGTAGGCTGTCGAGTTCCGCCAGCGGGGCATGTCCAACCACGGTGATCATGCCGCCGCGGCCGCTGACATGGCCGGTGATCTGGCCGCGCCGCGCGGAAAGGTCGCCGCTGACGTCGCCGATGGCGCTGTCCGGCGCGGTCAGTTCGACGTTGACGATCGGCTCCAGCACGATGGGTTTTGCTTTCGATGCCGCATCCAGGAAGGCTTTCTTGCCGGCGGTGACAAATGCGATTTCCTTGCCATCGACCGGATGGTTCTTGCCGTCGTAAACCGTGACCCGCACGTCCTGTAGCGGGAAGCCGGCAACGCTGCCGGTCTGCATCGCCTGACGCACGCCTTTTTCCACTGCCGGGATGAAGGTGTTGGGAATGACGCCGCCTTTCACCGCATCGACGAATTCGAAACCGGCGCCGCGCGGCAATGGCTCGACGCGCAGATAGACTTCGCCGAACTGGCCGGAGCCGCCGGTCTGCTTCTTGTGCCGGTGATGGCCTTCGGCCGGTTGGGTCAGGGTTTCTCGATAGGCGATGGTCGGCGGATGTGTTTCCAGATCGAGGCGGAACTGTTCGCGCATCTTTTCCAGCACGCGGGCGAGGTGGGTTTCGCCGAGGCCCCGGATCACCGCTTCATGCGTGGTCGGATCGTGTTCGACATGCAGGCCCGGGTCTTCCGCGACCAGGCGATGCAGGACTTCCGCCAGTTTGTCGGTATCGGACTGCTTCTTCGGCCGCACCGCGAGACCAAACACCGCATGTGGGAAGTCGAGCGGCAGCATGTGGATGTGGTCGTCTTCCGGCGCGTCATGCAGCACGGAATCGAAGTTGAGATCTTCCACTTTGGTCACCGCGCAGATGTCGCCCGGGCCGCAGGCGTCGACCGGCAACAGTTGCTTGCCCAGCACACGGAAAAGGTGATTCGCCTTGAACGGCTTGCGAAGCTCGCCGATGAACAACGAGGAATCGGTGGTGATCGTGCCCTGATGCACGCGGAAGGTGGCGATGCGGCCGATATACGGGTCGACTTCGAGTTTGAAAACGTGGGCAAGAACGTGTTTGTCCGGATTCGGCTCGCAGATCAGCGGTTGCGCCGCTTCGCCTTCACCCTGCACGAACAAGGGCGGGTTGCCTTCGGTCGGGTTGGGCAGCAGGCGAACCATGATGTCGAGCAGTTCCGGCACGCCGGCGCCGGATTGGGCGGAGACGAAGCAGACCGGCACCAGATGGTTTTCACGCAACGCCTTTTCAAATGGCGCATGCAGTTGCTCCGGGGCGACTTCGCCTTGTTCCAGATAAATATTCATCAAATCTTCATCGACCTCGACCACCTGGTCGACCAGCGCGCGGTGCGCCGCTTCAACCGAGGAGAAATCGGCGGTGCCACTGGGCGTGAAGAAGCAGTCGGTAACTTTGCTTCCCGCCTCGGCAGGCAGGTTGATCGGCAGACATTCGCGGCCGAAGGCGGTTTGAATCTCTTCCAGCAGGGCCGGCAGGTCGATATCCGGCGCGTCGATCTTGTTGATCGCGATCATCCGGCACAGCTTGCGGGTTTGCGCCCAATGCATCATCCGGTGCGTGGTGAGTTCGATGCCTTTGTGGGCGTCGATCACCACCAGCACGGTTTCCACCGCATCCAGTGCGCAGAGTGCCTGGCCCATGAAATCCGGGTAGCCAGGCGTGTCGAGCAGATGTATCAGGGTGTCTTGATGTTGCAGATGGGTCGCCGCGACCTTGATCGAGTTCAGATGCGCCTTTTCCAGCGGATCGTAATCGCAGACCGTGGTGCCGCGTTCAACTGAACCGGCGGCAGGAATTGCGCCCGTGGCGGCGAGCAGGTTTTCGATCAGCGTGGTTTTACCAGCGCCACCATGGCCGACCAGAGCCAGAGTACGTAGATTTGAGGGGTTCATGGATGACTTTCAGTTGGGACAGCGAGTCGGAGATTACCTACAAATTACAACTTACCAGGACGCAAAAAATGATGCGTCATGGGGGATTGGCTGATGTTCTCGAGGTTGAAGCGGTGAAAATCCCGGTTCCGGAACTTCTCGGTGCTGAATTTCATCAGAAAACCAGATTATTGGCCCATTCGCAGGTGGATTGATGGCATTTTGCGCGCATTCAGTGCTGTGGTCTGGCGCAATGTGGCTGCGAGCCGCCTTCGAATCTGGGGTCATGGCTGTATTCCGGTGAATTATTTGGAGATTAGCCAAGCCTTTGTGGTTGGTAAACAACATTGTTGAGTTATTCAGCGATTGATGTTGTCTTGCACAAATTTTCTGTTGTTCGTTGAATCCTTATATTAGAAAATACTCATAACAGTGAAAGCACTTGTTCTGAGCGTTTTCAGTGTTGTCTCCTCCATCCTCCTTCATAGGTGGATTTAGCCCGGTCCAAGGACCGGGCTTTTTTTTATCTGCGACAATCCAACAGTCAAATTTCGCATCAACCTTCGATGCAGGGGCTGATATGGCGCAGTCAAATTGGTATCTCAGGCATGAAGACAAGATCTTTGGCCCGTTTCCACATCAGCAGATTGAAGAGGCGCTGCGAGCCGGGGAGATCAATCCGGATTCGGAAGTCAGCTTGAACGCGGTCGATTGGCTCAGCATCACCGATAGCGGGCAATTCGACATCTCGGCCAATCCCGAGATCATCGATGAGTCGGATGATTCGGTTTCCTGGCATGACCAGCGTCGCCAGGCGCGCAAACGCTGGCTGCAAGAGGGCGCGAGCGTGACCGAAGTGGCGCGCGATCCGGTGCAGGATGCCGCTGAACGGATTTCGGTCGAACGCAATCACATTCGCACCCAGGCCTTGGTGGAGGCGGCAAAGCACAAGCGGCGTTCGCCCTGGATCGGTTTGCTGGCGCTGGTGTTGCTTGCAACCGCTGGATTCACCATCTGGCTGGGGCAGGGCGATAAACCGATTCAGGCCGGTATCAGCCAGACCGTCAACTGTGCCGAATCTTTGCGCGATGGCGTGAACTGGACGGGTTGCAGTAAAGCTGGCTATGTCCAGCCGAACGCAAAAGCGCGTAATGCGATGATGAACAAGGTTCGGCTGGATGACGCGCGGCTGAAGGGGGCGGACCTGGCCTATGCGTCGTTGCAATCAGCCAGTTTGCGCAACGTCGAACTGGTCGGCGTCAATCTGACCGGCGCCGATCTCTCCAATGCCGATCTCAGCGGCGCCGATCTCAGCGGCGCTGATCTGCGTTATGCCGTGCTGGCCAAGGCCAATTTGACCGGCGTCCGCTTCGCCGGCACACAACTCGACAAAGCTACCTGGGTTGATGGCCGGGTCTGCTTGGCGGGTTCAACTGATGTTTGCCGATAGGATTTATGTCAATAAAGCCGGTATCGATGAAAGTCATTACCTCGCGCGACAACCCGCTGTTCAAGGAATTGCTCGGTCTGGCGAACGACCGCCGGGCGCGCCGGCATAGCCGACGCGCGTTGCTCGATGGCCCGCATTTGTTGCAAGCAGCGCTGGATGCGGGTGTGGTGTTCCAGCGTCTGGTATTTTCCGAGACCGGCGCCACCGGAGAACTGGCGGACTGGTGCCTGCGATTGCCGCAAGCGCCCGCCTGCGTGTTGCCGGATGCCATGTTCAATGGTTTGACGCCGGTTGAAACGCCGACCGGCGTGTTGGCCGTGATTGAAATTCCGCAGCCTTTAATCACAGCGCAAGAAGCCTGCGTCGTACTACTGGAAAACATTCAGGATCCCGGCAATCTGGGCGCGCTTCTGCGCGTCGCAGCGGCGGCCGGCGCGGATGCGGTACATCTGTCACCAGGTTGCGCCGAAGCCTGGTCGCCGAAATGCCTGCGCGGCGGGCAGGGCGCGCATTTCCTGTTGGCGATTCATGAAAACGCCGAATTGCCGATGCTGGCAAAGGACTTTGGCGCTCCGGTGTATGCCGCCAGTCTTGGTGCCAGCGATGTGTTGTTTGATCTCGATCTGCGCGGTCGCGTCGGCTTCGCCTTCGGCAACGAAGGCGCCGGATTGTCGGCGCAACTTTGCTCGGTGGCGCAGCCATTCATCATCCCGATGCCTGGCAAGGTCGAATCGCTGAATGTCGCGACGGCGGCGGCGGTTTGCCTGTTCGAGCGGGTGCGGCAATTACGCAATCTCAGGTAGGGCGGAAAAGCGGCCTTATCGCACCTTCCGCCGAATTCTGTGGGGGCTGGCGGAAGGCGCCGGCAAGAAGCCGCCGGCTTTTCCGTCCTACGAAATTTCTCGCAGCAGGTTTTTCACCAGTTCAACCCGTTTTTCCAGCGTCGGGCAATCCTTGGCGATCTTCAGCCTATCCTGTCCGGCCAGCTTGTATTCGCGCTTGGTCTGGATCAATTTGATCAGTTTCAGCGGGTCGATCGGCGGGTTGGGTTCGAACTGGATGTTGGCGCCGTCCGGCCCGACGTTAAGGCGCGCGATGCCAAAGGGTTTGGTTTCCAGACGTAGGCGATGCAATGCCAGCAAGGTGTGCGCCGGGTCCGGCAGCAGGCCGAAGCGGTCGATCAGCTCTTCCTTCAATTCGTCGAGTTGTTCGGTGGCGTCGCAGTTGGCCAGGCGTTTGTAGAGCACCAGACGTTCGTGGATGTCGCCGCAATAGTCTTCCGGCAACAACGCTGGCAGATGCAGGTTGATTTCGGTGGTCACCGCCATTGGCGCATCGACATTGGGTTCCTTGCCGGCTTTCAGTGATTTCACCGCACTGGCCAGCATGTCGTTGAACAGGTTGAAGCCGACTTCCTGCATTTCACCGCTCTGGTTTTCGCCCAGCACCTCGCCGGCACCGCGAATTTCAAGGTCGTGCATGGCCAGGTAGAAGCCGGAACCGAGGTCTTCCATGCTCTGGATCGCTTCCAGTCGCT